>CANSGE010000085.1 GCA_947646295.1 uncultured Bacteroidales bacterium | reverse complement strand
GATGATGGATCCTTTCCCGCCGCGAGGTGCTGTCGATCTTCATATTATCAATCAATCGGAGCGCCTCGGCGTATTGGCCGGCCTTGGCCATCTGGCGTGCATACTCAAGGCGCACATCTGTAGCGAATTCCGAATGATCGGCAGCATCCAGCTCGTCAAGTATGTTGACATAATACGTGATTGCGGAGTCGATATTCAGCCCACGATAGGCCTCGGCCACTTTTTTCTTGTAATGCAGCCGCTTATCGGGATGTTTGCGGGCGAGCAGCTTCAATGTGTCAATACGTATGAAGCGCTCACGCACCACATCGTGCTGCAGTGCGAGCGCCGCATCGAGGCTGTCAAGCGCGGCATGTATGTTTTTCGGTCGCCGGTAAGCCGACGCCGTGAGCGACAGAAGTATGGTCAGTAAAGAGAGGATTAGTAGTCGGATTCTCATGATAGTGCAGCTATTATGCCGCAAAGATACGTATTTTATCTTGATTCAGCTATATTTCCGCTTATATTTTTATAATTGTTATAAATATAATATCAATTGATTTTCAATTAAATAGATTTTTACTCATTTTAGATTTTCTTAGATAAGGGACATATGTCGTTGCGCAGCCACCCGGTCGATAGTAATTTTGCATCATCAAAGTATGATTCGATAGGTTAGATCAGATTGTTTTAGGTACAGGTGAGCGATGTACATTCCGCCACCAAAATAAAGAGCCGCTTGGGAGAAGCGGCTCTTTGTTTGCGGAGGTGTAGCAGTTTTTGTATTTTTGCAGAAATTTTCGTTTCTATCATGAAGAAGTTTATTCCTGTTTTGCTGCTCACGGGATATCTGGGCAGCGGTAAGACAACCCTGCTCAACCGTATCCTCAATAATCGCCGCGGCATAAAATTTGCTGTAATCGTAAATGATATCGGCGAAGTGAATATCGACGCCGACCTGATACAGAAAGGCGGTATCGTGGGTCAGGACAGCTCATCGGACGATCTGGTGGCACTCCAGAACGGCTGCATCTGCTGCACGCTGAAAATGGATCTTATCAAGCAGATCTGCGACATCACCAAGACCGGGCGGTTCGACTACATCGTCATCGAAGCAAGCGGAATCTGTGAGCCAGCCCCCATCGCCCAGACTATTTGCACGATACCGCAGATGGCAGGTGCCGATTTTGACGGCGAACTGCCACGCCTTGACTGTATCGCTACCGTAGTCGACGCACTGCGCCTGCAATCGGAATTCGGCTGTGGCGACAGCCTCAAGCGTAAAGATCTCGACGAAGAAGATATCGAGAATCTGATAATCCAACAAATCGAATTCTGCAATATCATCCTGCTCAACAAGATCAGCGAAGTGTCACCCGAGGAAGCGGGACGTATACGCGCCATCATACGTGCAATACAGCCCAAAGCGCAGATCATCGACTGCGATTACTGCGACGTGGACCTCGACCGCCTGCTCAACACGGATGCTTTCGACTTTGAATCGGTAGCCACGTCTGCCACCTGGGTGCGCGAACTCGAAAACATCCATGAAGAAGATGATGACGAGCATCATCACCACGAACATGAGCATGAACATGAGCATGAGCATGAACATGAGCACCATCACCATGATCATGAATGTGATGAACATTGTCATCATCATCACCATCACCACCATGATGAAGGCGAAGCTGAGGAATATGGCATCGGGACTTTCGTATATTTCCGCCGTCAGCCCTTTGACCTGAATAAATTTGACTATTTCTGTGATAAAAAGTGGCCCGCAGGTATCATCCGTTCAAAAGGCGTGCTATATTTCGCTGAAAACCGAAATATGTCGTACCTCTTCGAGACGGCAGGCAAACAAAAGAATCTCACTCAGGCCGGATACTGGTACGCCACAGCGCCCGAGGAAGAACTGAAGAATCTCCTGGCAGCCGACCCGCGTATCGCCGCAGAATGGGATCCGGAAGTGGGCGACCGCATGATCAAACTCGTAATCATCGGCCAGCATCTCGACCGCGCCGCTATCGAAGCCGCGCTCGATACCTGCCTGGCATAAAAGAACCCTATATAAAAAATGTGTGCCCACGCAGCGTGGGCACACATTTTTTTATATAGGGTGATGGTAGGTTATCAGAGTACAACCTTCTTCTGTCCTACGATATAGAAACCGCGGGGAAGATCGAAGCTGTTGTATCCTACATGAACATTGAGGGGGAAGTTACGTCCGTCAGCGCATACGACGGTGACAGTGCGGGCTTCGTCGCTCTCAATGCAGAGTTTATGATCACGTACGGAGATATTGAGACCGGTGGCTTCAATATCGGCAATACCCGAGTAGAGCTGGTTTGTGTAGCCCATATAGTTGTAGATACCGTTGTGGACAAACTTGAGGTCATCGGTCTGCGGAGTACCGTTGTTTGAGAAGATGATCTTCATGTCGGGATTGGGATCGGTGACAGTGCAGGTAAATTTGTAGTAACCTGAAGCAGGATCGATTGACAGATTCTGACCGGGCCAAGTTCCACCGGTATAATTCTTATCATTGTTGCTATCCCACACCCATGCGGTCACAGTAGACCATGATGCTGTATTGTCAAAATAAGCGGTGTATTCGCCCGGCTCGGTGGGGATGATGGGATCATCCTCGATTTCACCTGCACCTTCGATTGTCTTCACGTAGCCGTTGAAAGTGTAGTAGCCACCGTTGACCCACTTGAGGTCGGCGGTCTGCGCGCCTGAAGCGTTGAAGATCACACCGGCTGTTTCGGGGATTTTACCGGTGCCGGTGTATGTCCACTTGTAGATGCCGTTGCCGAGGTATGTCATAGCCTGGCCTGACCATTCGCCGGCGTATTTTGTGCCGTTGTTCCATACATAAGCGCGCACATTGGTCCAACCGTTGTCGGCTTCGAAGAATACAGCCTGTTCGCCTTCAGCCATGGAGGGAGCTATCGGTTCTTCGGGTTCTTCGATTGTGCCGCCACCGCCGCCGTTGGGTTTCTCTGTCCATGTCTCATCGGGCATAGTCTCGTCAGGCCATTCGGTCCATGCAGCTTCGACGGGAGCCGAGCCGTAGAGATACTTGCCGTCGGTGCCGACTTTGCCGGGAGCCTTGGTCTTATCGGTATCGAGCACATACACGCGGAGGTTACCCTTGCCGGAGCAAGTAGCTGTAAGAGTGCCGTTGCTCACCTGCTGGACGTCGCCGGTGATTGCGTCGACATAGCGGCCGTTGAGCACGCCGGTGAAGGTAGCATCGCCCGATATGGTCACGAGCACGTAGGAGTCAGTCTTGTCATCAACGTAGCGGCGTTTGAATGCCATCTTGCCGGAGCAGCCGTCGTTGCTGTACTGACCCTTGCGGAGAGCGGGCACAGCAGCGCGGATCTTGTTGAGGCGCTGGATGTGCAGGGCGAGCGGGTAGCTGAGGGTAGAGGCGAGGTTGCCGGTGGCGCCGCTGTATTCGGCGAAGTCAGTCACATTGACATTGCCTTCGATGTAGCCGCCGAAGTAGGCTCGGCCGCTCTCCTTGAGGGCAAGCACGGCACCCTTGTCGATAGCCATGCCTTTCTGGAACTCGACTTCAGAACCGTAGTAGATACAGGGAATGCCACGGAAGGTGAACATGAGCGAGAGATTTTCCGCCCAGGTATCCTGTGTGCCTCGGAAGCGATATTCGCTGTCCGGCGCATAGTCGTGTGAGTCGACGTACACCACATTATATGTAGCGTCGTTGTAAAGGTTGTCCTGCGAGCGCACGCCGTATGCACCTGAAGCGGAGTTGAAGTTCCAGTGCATGGCGAAGTCAATCACATTGAGTCCTGAGAAATCGGAGCGATCGGGAGTGTGATATTCGTTGCCGTTGAGCTTGTGATTGTCGCTCAAGCGCATAATCGATGAGGAGTGGCCGAGGTCATCGGTACCCTGTTTGTGTACTGATGTCCAGTTGGTGTGGCCCTCTACGGTGAAATAGTCATGCGAGCCTTCGGTCTGTGTGGGGATGGCTACAACACTGTCCCAAGACTTGGGATCGTAATCCCATGCATAATCCTTGTTTTCCTTCCAGGTGTAGTAGCAAGGCGAGCAGTTGTAGTTCTCACCGCGGTAAATTACTTCCATTGAACGTGCGCACACCTCACCGTACATGAAGAAGGGAGTATCGCCACGCTTGGCCTTGGCCTCGGGTGAATCGGCCGCGGCAAGGAACTGCGGGAGGAAGTTTTTGTTGAACGACAGACGTGGAATATGGCCTGCGGTATCGATACGGAAGCCGTCGACGCCCATTTTGATGAAGCGCGAGTAGCATTCGACGAGTTAATTGGTCACGGCAGGGTTCTCGGTATTGAGATCCACGCAGTCACCGGCGATCTGTCCCCACCAGCGGCTGGGTTCATCCCAGTCAAACCAAGCCTTGTGATGATAATAGTTGTGGATGTCGCGGTTGGTGAAGTCGGTATTCTTCATCAGTGCGAGACGTGTATCGTACTGCGACTGTGCGGGGAGCGACTCATAATTGTCGGGAAGCACGCCGCCGTTGCTGATGGTGCGGGGTATCATCGAAGCATTGATATCGGCGAGGTCCTTGGTGTAGTCCTTGTCGAACATCGGGCAGAGATTGCTCTCGCCGAAGTTGCCTGTGTGCTGGATGACAATGTCGAGGATGAGTTTCATGCCGCGCTTGTGTACCTCGTCGATGAGAGTCTGGAAAGCTACATCGGCATCGGCAGCCGTGGCATCCTTGGATACATAGCGGTGATCGACTTTCGAAAAATCAAGCGCGTGGTAGCCGTGATAGTCGAGGCCGGAGGCATTTTCAACAACCGGGGTAATCCATACAGCTGTGAAGCCGAGCGCCTTGATGTAATCGAGTTTTTCGATGAGGCCTTTGAAGTCGCCACGCCATTCAGGGTCATTGATGTTTTTGACACCATCCCAGCAATAGACATTGTTGTCAGGATCGCCGTCGTAGAAACGGGTGGTCATGGCAAAATAAATCGTTTCGTCGCGGAAGTCAGTGCGATCACCCACAAAAGTCGAGGCCGAGGCATTGATTGCGGCTAACGAAAGAGCGCACCCGATCGAGAGCTTTGATAAATGATTCATTTAGTTTAGTAAAAAGATAAGTAGTAAGTATGAATGGTATTAAATTTTAGCCGAAAAGCAGAAATCGGCAATTCAGACGCAAATTTACAAAAACTGCTCCATACAACCTAAAAAGATGTTTAAGAACATAAAATCGGAGACAATTCCAAAAAAAATGTTAACTTTGCGGCGCGATTCACAAAGAGTCGCCCTTGAATGAATACAAAGATACACTTAGGCGCGAGATGCGCACTTGCATTTCAAAATTCAGCATATAAAGAAAACTGGAAAAGCACGCAATGAGCGCTGCCTTCCGGCATTGAATAGCCGGAAGTGAGCCGGATTCCAGTAAAATTTCCCCATAAAATCATTATCACTTTTTTATGAACAATCCTCGATTGCTCGCAGGGATGCTATGCGCGTCGCTGCTGAGCGCCGGAGTGTGCGCATATGCCAGCTCGCCACGAGTGGTGACGCTCGACGAAATATTCGAGTGCGCTGAGAGCAACAGTGCACAGCTCCGCCCCTATTTCACAGCCGAAGAAGAAGCTCAAGCGGGTATCAGTGTGGCCCGTGCGTCGCGGCTTCCGGATATCACAGCCAATGCTTCGGCGAGCTACATCGGCAACGGCTTTGTGACGAAACGCGATTTCTCACACTATGAAGTTGCAAAAATCCCTCATCTTGGATATGGTTTCGGCGTGACGCTTGAACAACCCGTATATACCGGTGGAGCCATATCCACCGGTATCGAGATGGCCGAGCTGCAATCCACTGCCGCCCGCTATGCCACCGAGCTCAACCGCGACAACATACGCTTTCAGCTCACAGGCCTCTACCTCGACCTGTACAAATACAGCAACCTGCGCCGCGTGGTGGAAAGCAACGTAGCCCAGGCGCGCCAGGTGCTCGAGGAGATGCACGCCCGCTACGAGCAGGGCACCGCACTGCGCAACGATATCACCCGATATGAGCTGCTTGTGTCAAATCTTGAACTGCAACTCATCAAGATCAACAATCTGCTCGAAATCCTCAACCGCAACCTCGTCACCACTGCAGGCTTGCCCGAATCGACAATCGTAGAACCCGACTCCACCATCCTGAGCCGCTCTCTCGAAGTGTCGGGCGAAGGCAGCTGGCAGGAGGCTGCCCAGGACAATGCCCCCTCCCTGGCGCTGGCACGCACAGGCATCACCCTCTCGGAGAAAGCCGAGCGCATGGCCAAGGCCGACCGCCTGCCCAAGATCGGAATCCGCGCCGGATGGACGCTCGACGGCCCCATCCTGGTAGAAATCCCGCCGCTCAATCTCAATCTCAGCTATTGGTACGTGGGCGTGGGCATATCATACAATCTGGCTTCGCTCTACAAGAGCAACAAAAGCGTGAAACGTGCTCAGATAGCCTCCCAAAAGGCCCGGGAGGACTATGACGCAGCCCTGCAGCATACATCGCTGGCCATCAACTCCGACTATGTGCATTATCTCGAAGCTTACGAGGAGCTTAAAACCCAGCAGAAGAGCGTCGAACTGGCCGAGCGCAACTACAATACCACCTCGACACGGTATTCGGCCGACATGGCTCTCATCACCGATATGCTCGACGCGGCCAACTCGAAACTCGACGCCGAGCAGCAGCTCGTCAATGCGCGCATAAACATCATATATTACTATTATAAACTTCTTTTCACTTCAGGCAAGCTATGAATCATCGTTCCAAAAAAATCATATCATATCTCGTGACATTGGCAGTCATTGTTGTGGCCGGCGCATGGATATTCTTCAAATTTGTACACCTCGGCGCCGTCGAATTTACCGACAACGCTCAGGTGCGTCAGCAGATCGTGCCCGTCAACAGCCGCGTGCCGGGCTATATCAAGGAAATACGCTTCGAGGAGTATCAGCCGGTGAAAAAAGGTGATACTCTCGTGATAATCGATGACTCAGACCTGCGCCTGCAGGTGGCCCGCGCCCGCGCCGACTACCAGAATGCCCTCGCAGGCCGTGATGTGGCCGACCGCAGCGTAGGAGTGGCCTCAGCCAATGTCGCCGTGAGCGATGCCTCCATCGCCGAGGCAAAAGTGCTGATGGAAAATGCAGCCACAGATCTGCGCCGCTATGAAGCGCTGCTCGCAAAAGATGCCGTGACACGCAGCCAATATGACGCAGTGCACACCGACTATGAGGCAAAAAAAGCACGCTATGAGATGCTGTCGCGCCAGAAATCGGCCGCCAACACCGTGGCCGCCGAGACCCGCGGACGCATCGCCCAGTCAGATGCAGGAATCGAGCTGGCCAAGGCTCTGCTCGAAACGGCCGAGCTCAATCTCTCGTACTGCGTCATAGTAGCTCCATGCGACGGCTATACCTCGCGCAAGGAAATACAGACCGGGCAACTTGTGCAACCGGGTCAGACATTGCTCGATATCGTCGATTCGCAGGACGTATGGGTAACGGCCAACTTCAAGGAGACCCAGCTCCCCAATATACATGACGGCAGCCGTGTGCGCATCAAAGTAGATGCCATTCCTGACACGGAATTCGATGGAACGGTCGTCTCGATTTCACGCGCTACCGGCGCACAGCTGTCACTGATGCCGCAGGACAACTCAGCCGGCAACTTCGTAAAGGTGCGTCAACGCGTGCCGGTGCGCATCGAATTCGATGCCGACAATTCGGCCGAGGCAATGGCCAAATTGCGCGCCGGTATGAATGTCGAATGTGAAGTCGTATACTGATATGGCTGACTGGCATGCGCCTGCGGGGCCATTCAATATCCCCGACGTCCCCGACTTCGTGCCCCGGCGGCTCAAGCCGTGGCTCTTCATAATCTTTGTGCTGATCATACAGTTCTCAGGCGGCATGTATCTGGCAGCCGCCTCCGATATGGTGGGCACGACCGCATTGATGCAGGAAGATATCCTGATGGCCGGCTATGCCCAGCTTGTAGGTATGTCGATCAACTTCGCGGTGATGTTCCGCCTGAAATTCCGCTATTCCAACCGTATAGCGCTGCTGGTATGTTGCCTTGTGCTGATCGCAGCCAACTTCATATGTGCCCACACGGATAATGTGGCAATATTGATAGCGACATGCTTCGTGGCAGGATGGTTCCGCATGTGGGCGACATTCGCCTGCAACTCCACCATCCAGCTTTGGCTCACTCCGGTGCGCGACATGGCTATCTTCTTCTGCTACGTATATCTTGTAGTGGACGGAGCTATCCAGCTGAGCGGTATCATGACTGTATATACGGCCTTTTTCTCACAATGGGAATACATGCACTGGCTCATCAGCGGCCTGCTCCTGCTGATGATGGTAATGGTGCTGATCTTTGTACGCCCCTTTCACGGTACTCCTTATATACCTCTGCTCGGTATCGATTGGATAGGTGCGGCTCTGTGGAGTGTGGTGATGCTCTGCTTCACCTTCGTGTGCGTCTACGGCAACTATTACGATTGGTGGGAAGCCCGCGAAATTGTATTCGCAACCGTTCTGGGCATCGCTTGTGCTGTGATAAATCTATGGCGAGCCACTTTTCTGCGGCATCCTTATATATCGCTGGAGGCGATGACCAACCGCAATGTGGTGCGGGCACTTGGCATTTATCTGGTATTCTTCACCCTCTTGGCCACAGAGCATGTCTTCGAACACAGCTATGCCGCCACGGTGCTGGGCTTCGATGAGACAAATCTCATCGACCTCAACTGGTATGTCCTTGCAGGCATAATCGCGGGCACAGTATTCTGCTACCTTACATTTGCTCTGCGCCGGTGGCGTTACAAGACCATGACCGCTATAGGGTTTGCGCTTGCGGCACTCTATCTGGCCTATTTCTACTTCCTGATAGACTATGGAGTGGAAAAGGAAATGCTTTTCTGGCCGCTGTTTATCCGCGGAGCGTCATCGGTGATCATCTCCATCGTATTTCTGACCTCAATCGTGCAGAGCGGCCTCCACTTCTTCGTCTTCCCGCAGGCCTTGGTCATCAACGGCTTCGGAGGCGCGGTGATGGGAGCGACACTCGGCCCGGCGATCATCGGCGAATGGCTACGTCACGCGATGGCGCGCAACGCCGCATTGATCGGCGCAGAGTTCACCGCCTTCAATCCCGACTCATTCAGCCTGCCCTTCGGCCAACTGTACGGCGCGGTGCAGGTGCAGGCTCTGGTGGTGTCGATGAAGGAAATATATGGCTGGCTGCTGATCATCGCCCTGATCGTTTTGGCTGTGATCGCCGTGAGCTACGGGCCGCTACGCCCGCGGGCAATCTTCCCGAAATGGAAAACCATCCGTCGCATCCTGCGCCACAGCGTGAAGGAGGCGAGAGAGTGATGTATTAATTAATTTTGAATGTGGAATTTTGAATTATTTATCGACAAAAAAGACTGTGCCCCGTTTGTGACACAGTCTTTTTTTATCGGTGAATCTAATTTCAACGCTTGAGCAGGCGTGTCGTAGTAATTTTGAATGTCGAATTTTGAATTTTGAATTATTCATCGACAAAAAAGACTGTGCCCCGTTTGTGACACAGTCTTTTTTTATCGGTGAATCTAATTTCAACGCTTAATCAGGCGTGTCGTGGTGCCTGCGGCGCGGAGGATATAGATACCGGAGTCAAGGTCAGATACGTTGACGGTAGCTGAAGTGCCTTCGGCGGGAACATTCATCATAGCGGCACCTGCGAGGGTGTAGATCTC
The DNA here is from genome assembly GCA_947646295.1 of uncultured Bacteroidales bacterium. GTDB lineage: Bacteria > Bacteroidota > Bacteroidia > Bacteroidales > Muribaculaceae > CAG-873. Next base: position 188 of record CANSGE010000085.1, on the reverse strand, counting down.
AACAGAGCCAAGCTCTGCGGCGGAAGTGACGCTGATGATATCATCGGCCGGGTTGGGATATACCGAGAGGTCAGCAGCGGCGTCGGCGCTTACATTACCGATGCCGGTAGTAAGGTCGTGCTCGATGTCGATTTCAGTCTTGACAGCTGCCGGTGCGGAGATAAGCTGCATGTTGGCCGCTCCTTCGC
>CANSGE010000084.1 GCA_947646295.1 uncultured Bacteroidales bacterium | reverse complement strand
TTTTCGAGACTTTCCGCTCGTTTTTCCAGAAAAAGCAGGTTTGGGTCGCCATTGCATTTATGCTTCTCTATCGTCTGCCCGAAGCGCAACTTGTGAAACTCATCAATCCATTCCTTCTTGACCCCATCGACAAGGGCGGCCTCGGCCTTACCACCGGTCAGGTAGGCATAGTCTACGGCACCGTAGGTATCATCGGCCTCACAATCGGCGGTATCATCGGTGGTATTGTAGCTGCCAAGGGAGGCTTGAAGAAATGGCTTTGGCCCATGGCCTGGTCCATGTCTCTCACCTGCCTCACCTTCGTATATCTGAGCTACGCGGCTGACCACTCCCTGCTCATCGTAAACATCTGCGTTTTCATCGAACAGTTTGGTTACGGCTTCGGCTTCACCGCCTATATGCTCTATCTGATATATTTCTCCGAAGGCAAACACAAGACAGCCCACTATGCAATATGCACCGGTTTCATGGCTCTTGGCATGATGCTCCCGGGCATGGCTGCCGGATGGCTTCAGGAAACTATCGGTTACCGCCACTTCTTCATTTGGACAATGATTTGCTGCGCCGCCACAATCGGCGTATGCGCATTCCTCAAAATTGACCCCAATTTCGGTCGTAAAGAAAAATAAACCATGAAAAAATACACATTCATTATATTTGCTTTCTTCGCACTCATTGCCGGAGCCCAGGTAAAACCCGGCATCGAAGTGCTCCGCGATATGGACTTCGCCCCCCTCAAGGGTAAGCGCGTTGGCCTCATAACAAATCCTACAGGCGTCGACAATCAGCTACGTCCCACGATCGATATCCTTCACGAAGCCGAAGGCGTGACACTCAATGCGCTCTACGCTCCGGAGCACGGCGTGCGAGGTGATGTACATGCCGGCGACCACGTCGACAACTTTGTAGACCCCGCCACCGGTATCACCGTATATTCGGTCTATGGCAAAAATCTGAAGCCCTCACCTGAGATGCTCAAAGATATCGACGTCCTCGTATATGATATTCAGGATATCGGATGCCGCTCATACACATTCATCTCCACTATGGGTGTCGCTATGCAGGCTTGCGCCGAACAAGGCAAACAATTCATGGTGCTCGACCGCCCGAATCCGCTCGGAGGAAATAAGATTGAAGGCAATCTTGTCGAAGACTCATGCGTATCTTTCGTCAGTCGTTTCCCTATACCTTATATATATGGGCTCACCCCGGGCGAATTGGCTATGTACCTCAATGACGAAGGACTCATCGGCGACAATCTCAAGGTTGATCTCACCGTAATACCCGTCGAAGGCTGGACACGCGACATGACTTTCCGTCAGACAGGCATGCCTTGGATACTTCCCTCTCCCCACATTCCGAATCCCGAAGCTGCCATAATGTATCCCGTCAGTGGAATCCTTGGTGAAATCAGCTACATGAACATCGGAGTCGGTTACACCGAGCCGTTCAAGCTCTTCTGCGCCTCTTGGGTCAACGCCGAAGATCTTGCAGCCCGTATGAACGCTCTGAATCTCCCCGGCATGATGTTCCGCCCCATCCATATCAAGCCGTTCTACAGTTTTGGCAAAGGTGAGAATCTCCAGGGCATAGAAGTCTATGTCACCGACCTCGAAAAGGCCCCACTCTCACTCACACAATTCTATGTGATGCAGGAGCTGGCGGATATGTATCCCGACCATAAAGCGTTTGAGGTTGCCGACAAAGGCCGCTTCAACATGTTCGATAAAGTCTGCGGCTCAAAAGAAATCCGCCGCCGTTTTTCCAAAGCCTACCGTGTCGATGACATCAGGGACTATTGGAATAAGGACGCCGACTCTTTCCGTGCCGCTTCCTCTAAATATCATCTTTACAAATGACCACAGGTTCACCCAATCACGACTCATTTCTATCTGAAATAAAGGAATTCGTTCCTGCCGACCGTATCTACACCGATGCCCTGCGCCGTCTGGCGTGGGGCACCGATGCAAGCTTCTATCGTCTTATTCCAAAAATCGTAATTATCTCAAAAGACGAAGAAGAAGTATCGCGCATACTCCACTGTGCCTCCCAATATGGTGTGGATATCACATTCCGTGGGGCAGGCACAAGTCTTTCCGGACAGTCCATCACTGACTCAATACTGCTCGTAGCCACTAAAAATTGGGAAAAATACTCCATTTCCCCCGACGCAGCTACAATCACTATGCAGCCGGGACTCAACGGCGGACGCATAAATGAGATTCTTCAGCCCTATGGCAAGATTTTTGCTCCCGACCCGGCATCAAGAAAATCTGCTACCGTAGGGGGCATAATTGTCAATAATGCCTCCGGCATGAATTGCGGCACCCATGCCAATAGCGATCACATTCTCCAATCTGTACGCATAGTGCTTGCCGACGGTTCAATCCTTGACACCTCCGACGAGGAATCCAAAGCGGCTTTCGAAATCACCCACGCCGACCTCATCGCTGAAATTCGCGACATCAAAAAGCTTATTCTCGCCGATCCCGAACTTTTCCGACGCATACGACATAAATATTCGATCAAAAACGTCACCGGCCTCAACCTTCTGCCCTTTGTCACTTACGACGATCCATTCGATATCATCGCACACTGCATCGTGGGATCGGAAGGCACTCTGGCCTTCCTGAGCAGCGCCACTGTAAAGACCTCTCACCTGTATTCATTCACGGCTTCGGCCATGCTCTACTTCAGCTCTCTCGAAGAAGCCTGCAAGTGTGTGGTCGCTCTTAAGAAAAATGCTCCTGTCCACAGTTGTGAGATGCTTGACACAAAATCTCTCGAAGCTGTCAACGATCCCACCGGCACAGGACTCACGGCTCTTCTGCTCGATACCAAAGCTGACACTCAGCAGCAACTTGACTCCAACATCAGCGAGATCATGGAGGTCGTAAACCAGTTCGACCTCTACAAGGAAGCCCACTTCTCATCCGACCCCGAAGAAACCGGAAAATGGTGGACTCTTCGCTCAGGAGTTTTCCCTGCCGTGGGTGGTACGCGCCCATCGGGCACCACCGCTCTTATCGAGGACATCGCATTCTACATCAATGACCTCCCTAAGGCCACTGCAGAGCTTGTGCACATCCTCAAGGAATCCGGCTACGAAGATGCCTGCATATACGGGCACGCACTCGAAGGCAACTACCACTTCATCATATCTCAGGCTTTCAATACACCTGAAGACATAGATAAGTACCGCAATCTCATGATCGCGATAGAACATCTGGTAGTCGACCGCTATGACGGTTCGCTCAAAGCCGAGCATGGCGTAGGACGCAATATGGCACCCTTCGTGGAACGCGAATGGGGAGCGCGCGCCTGGGCAATCATGCGACGCATCAAGGATGCTTTTGACCCGCAGGGTATTCTCAACCGTGGGGTGATTTTCAATGACGACCCCGATTGCTTCATCCGCAACCTCAAACCTCTCGAAAGCACTCATCCCATCATCGACAAATGCATCGAATGTGGCTTCTGCGAACCAAATTGCGTAAGCTGTGGCTTTGCCCTCTCGGCACGTCAGCGCAATGTAGTAGTTCGTGAGATTTCGCGCCTCACGAAATCCGGCTCTCCCGAAGACCTGCGTATGGCTCGCTTGCTCAAAAAGCAGTTCCACAAACCGGGCGACAAATATTGTGCCGGCGACGGCCTTTGCAGCATGTCATGTCCTATGGGTATCAATACAGGAGAGATGGTCCACGCTATCCGTGAGCAATACGCACCAAAAGGTTCAATGACATATTCCGTTGGCAAATTTGCTGCAAATCACCTCAACGGTATCTCAAAATCTCTGCGCCTTGCGCTCTCATGCACCAAGGCGATACAGCGCGGCATTGGCGATGAGGCCGTCGACAAGCTCGGCTCAGCCATGCACAAGATTGGCTTACCTCTATGGTCGGCTGCGCTCCCTGGGCCCAATCCCGCCAAGGACCTCACCCCCGATGTCCGGAACGAAGATTTAAAAGTCGTTTACTTCCCCTCCTGCATCAACCGCACTATGGGTACATCAGGTAAGGAAAAACGCCCGTTGGTCGAAGTCATCAGGAATCTCTGCGCCAAAGCAGGTTATCAAGTTATCTTTCCCGAGGGTATGAATGACCTCTGCTGCGGTATGATCTGGGAAAGCAAAGGCATGCCCGATATTGCCGACGAAATGACCGCCCGACTCGAGGAAGCATTGCTCAAAGCCTCCGAGGGCGGACGCTATCCCGTGCTTTGCGACCAAAGTCCTTGTCTGCATCGCATGCGTGAGCATATAAAATCGATGAAACTTTACGAACCGGCCGAATTTATCTCTACTTTCCTCGCCCCGCGTCTACGGTTCACACGCACCGACGAGCCTATAGCTGTCCATGTGACATGTTCGACTCGCCGGATGGGACTTGCCGATTGCATAATTGACTTGGCTTCCAAGTGTTCATCAGCTGTCACCGTACCCGCCGAAATAGGATGCTGCGGCTTCGCCGGCGACAAAGGGTTCACTCTCCCTGAACTCAACACATGGGCTCTGCGCAAGCTGCGCCCGGCTCTCGAAGCCTCCGGAGCCAAATTCGGTTATTCCAACTCGCGCACTTGCGAGATAGGTCTCACCCGCAACGGTGGTATTCCTTACAAATCCATCGCATATCTCGTAGACGAACATACTGAACCTCTAACACAAATCCCGTAACATCATAATGACACAATCAAAACGCCTTCTTGCACTCGATATCCTGCGCGGTATCACCATCGCCGGTATGATCATGGTTAACAATCCGGGCTCATGGGCACACATTTACCCACCGCTTGCTCATGCCGAATGGAATGGCCTCACACCCACTGACCTCGTATTCCCCTTCTTCATGTTCATCATGGGTGTATCCACGTATTTCTCCCTCCGCAAATACGAATTCCGCGGTTCATGGCCCACTTACGCCAAGATTCTGCGACGCTCCGTTGTAATTTTCCTCATCGGTATGTTCATTGCCTGGTTCGGACTCCTCTTGCGAGGTATATGCAATGACGTCGCATTCTGGGACGCAGTGATGAGTTTCGATCATATCCGCATCCTCGGAGTGATGCCACGCCTGGCCATCTGCTACTGTGTCGGTTCGCTCCTCGGCATATGGATCAACCACAAATACCTGCCATGGACAATAGCCGGCATACTCATCATATACGCCGTTTTACTGATTTTTGGCAATGGCTTCGAATTCTCGGATTCCAACGTCATATCAATCGTTGACCACAAAGTCCTCGGCGAAAAACACATGTATGCCGATACCGTAGGAGGTGTTCGCCTGCATTTCGATCCGGAAGGCCTCCTCTCTACTCTCCCGTCCATCGCCCACATGCTCATCGGCTTCATGTGCGGACGCATGATCATCACCACAAAAGACAATAATCTGCGCATCAACCGCCTTTTTATCGTAGGCACAATTCTCACATTCGCAGGCTTCCTGCTCTCCTACGGTCTGCCCTTGAACAAAAAGATCTGGTCACCCACATTTGTCCTCACCACATGTGGTCTTGCCGCAAGCTTCCTGGGACTCCTCATCTGGATTATCGATATCAAAGGCTACCGCCGCTGGTGTCGGTTCTTCGAGGCGTTCGGCATCAATCCGCTCTTCATGTACTGCCTCGGAGCCATCCTCTCCATTCTCATGGGTACTATACGCTTCAGCTTCGGAGACGGTGTTATCTCCGTCGGCGGTTGGTGCTACAAAGAATTATGGATGACCGTCTGCTGCGGTGACGAGACTCTTGCATCTCTGTGCTTTGCTCTCGCCTTCGTGTTCGTCAACTGGCTTATCGGCCTCATTTTATACAAGAAACATATTTACATTAAGATATGAAACTCATCGCCGACTGCGGTAGCACCAAAATACATTGGTGTCTGCTCGCCAACGATAAAATCAATCGTGAATTTTTCACGACCGGCATCAACGCCGTAATGCTCACTGAAGAAGAAATCCGCACCCGTCTCGCCGAAGAAATGGCTCCTCAGCTCGATGGGGCAGCCCCTACAAAAGTATACTTTTACGGAGCAGGCTGTCTCGCACCGGAGGTCTGCGGAAATGTCGAGCGGGCCATTCGTGCCGTCATACCGTCAGCAGCCGAAATTGAAGTCTCGACCGACCTGCTCGCGGCAGCCCGGGCACTGTGCGGCCGCAAGCCGGGCATCGCATGCATCATGGGCACCGGTTCCAATTCCTGTTTCTACGACGGCAACCAGATTGTCGACAACGTCTCCCCGCTGGGTTACATTCTTGGCGATGAAGGCTCCGGCGCTGTACTCGGCAAGCTTTTCCTCGGCGACGTCCTTAAGAATCAGCTCCAGCCCGAGCTGGCCGATGAATTCCTCAAGGAATACCAGCTCGACCGTCTCACTATCATCCGGCGCGTATACAAGGAACCCGCTGCCAACCGTTTCCTTGCATCCGTCACACCATTCCTGTCCAAAAATATCGGACACCCGCAGATACATCGCCTCGTGCTCAACGCATTCCGTGCCTTTTTCAATCGAAATGTCGCACAATACCGCGGATATCACGAGATGGATGTCAACTTTATCGGTTCAATAGCATATTATTTCCGGGATGTCCTCGCTGAAGCAGCGGCTCAGACAGGCTGCCGTCTCGGCAATATCATCAAAAGCCCCATGGAGGGTCTCGTCAAATTTCATACTGCATAACTATGGCTTTTCAGAAAATCAGCGAACAACCGTCGCTCTACAACGACCTCGAAAAAAAATCTGTAGGCGAAATCCTGCATGATATAAATAATGAAGACAAAAAAGTGGCTCTCGCAGTCGAGAAGGCACTCCCCCAGATCGAAGAACTCGTCACCCGCATCGTCGGACGCATGAAACGCGGCGGACGCATCTTCTATATCGGAGCAGGCACCTCCGGCCGCCTCGGCGTACTCGACGCATCCGAGATTCCGCCCACATTCGGTATGGACCCCTCGTGGGTCATCGGCCTTATTGCCGGTGGCGATACTGCCCTGCGCAATGCCGTCGAAAACGCCGAAGACGATACTCACCAGGGCTGGCGCGACCTTGAGAAATTCAACATCAACGACAAGGACACCGTGATAGGCATCGCCGCATCAGGTACGACTCCCTACGTCATCGGCGCCCTCAAGGACTGCCGCGAGCACGGTATACTTACGGCGGCCATCACCTCCAACCCGGACGCTCCCGTGAGCGAAGCCGCCGATATTGCCATCGAGATGGTCGTAGGTCCCGAATACGTCACCGGTTCATCACGTATGAAATCAGGTACCGGACAAAAAATGATCTGCAACATGATATCTACCGCCGTAATGATACAGATGGGACGTGTCAAAGGCAATAAGATGGTAAACATGCAACTCACCAACGCCAAGCTCGTCGACCGCGGCACCCGCATGGTGATGGACGAGCTCGGCCTCCCATACGACGAAGCCAAACGCATGCTCCTCATGCATGGATCTGTAAAAAATGCCGTCGACTCTTATCGCGAGGGCGAAAATCATCCGAAATGAATCTCCTACGCAAATTATCCTGTGCGATTTTGGCCACTGCAGCATTTACCACGCTTGCCCAGACGCAGACACAACCTGCTAAATACAATGAATTGTATTATCAGCGTGCGTCGATTTTCGATGAATTAGGTGTCGACTCCACTTCTATCGTGATGCTTGGCAACAGCCTCACGCACGGCTGCGAGTGGCACGAACTTTTCGGTATGCCCAACGTGCTCAACCGCGGTATAAACGGCGACGTAATTGCCGGCATCCGGGAGCGCATCGGCAGCATCGTGGCAGGCCGGCCCGCCAAAATTTTCCTGCTGGCTGGGGCCAACGACGTGAGCCACGACCTCTCGGCCGACTCAATTGCCACAGCTTTGGGCGAATTGGTCGATTACATACGGCAGACCACACCCGATACGAAACTCTACGTACAGTCGATGCTGCCCATCAATAATTCTTTCGGACGATACAAGCTCATGGCAGGCAAAGAGGACACCATCCGCCGGATCAATAGTCTTATCGAGCCGATGGTAAAAGCCAAAGGAGCTACGTGGATCAACATCCATCCGGCCTTCTGCGACGCTGAGGGAAACCTGCGCAGCGACCTCACCAACGATGGCCTGCATCTGCTCGGACCCGGTTACCTCATATGGCGCGACCAGCTGCTGCCATATATTAAGGAATAATACCCGCAAAAAACCGACAAAGAACGCCGCGACAGATTTACACGCGGCGTTCTTTGCGTTTATTTAACAAATCACACATTGTCCATCCCGTCGCGTTTTTGTAACTTTGTAAATACAAAAAACGACTACTTTAATGAAATTCTCAAGATATTTTCTCCACGGCATCGCATTTGCCGTTACCCTTCCATTGCTCGTTTCAGCTTTGAGCGCCTCGGCGGCGCCCGAGCCGGCCCCGGCATCACCCTCGCAATATGCGCAGGTCGTCAATCCACCCGTGCCATCACAGGTCACTCTCTGTGGACAGAAAATCGATCTCGACAAGGTCGACAATTTCGAACGCTACGACCGTGAGCTCACATCACTCATCTACACCCACGGCAATACTCTGCTCGTGCTCAAACGCGCCAACCGCTACTTTCCGCGTCTCGCCCCCATCCTCCAGCGAAATGGCATCTCGCAGGATCTGCTATATCTGGCCGTGACCGAGAGCATGCTCAATCCGCGCGCCGTCTCCGGCGCAAAAGCCGCCGGGATGTGGCAGTTCATGCCATCCACCGCCAAGGAATACGGCCTGGAGGTATCCGACGAAGTCGACGAGCGATTCAACATCGAAAAATCAACCGAAGCCGCTTGCCGATACTTCAAGAAAGCACTTTCGCGCTACGGAGGTTCTTGGACCTCGGTCATGGCATCATACAATGCAGGCATGGGCCGCATCTCCACCCAGCTTTCCGAGCAGATGGAAGATGACGCCCTCGATCTGTGGCTTGTGGAGGAAACCCAGCGTTACCCATTCCGCGTGATGGCATACAAAGCCATCATGGAGAATCCCGCAAAATACGGATTCAATCTCACCGCGGACCAGCTCTACCAGCCCCGCGATGTCATCGAGGTTGAGGTCAATACACCCGTACCCAGCTGGGCTCAGTGGGCCAAAGAGCACAACATTTCCTACGCAACTCTCCGCGACGAGAATCCCTGGATACGATCCACCAAACTCACCAACAAAACAGGTAAGACATACAAGGTGCGCGTGCCCAAGCAGGCATCACTCTCCAGAAGCACCGGCTCCAAGGAAGTATTCAACCCCAAATGGATTTCCCGATGAAGCCCGGCACTGACAAACCACGCGTACCGCTTGACCCGGACAATTGTCTGTCGGTCATTGGAGCACGAGTCAATAACTTGCGAAATATCGACGTGAAGATTCCGCATGAGGCCCTGACTGTAGTCACCGGCCTGAGCGGCTCCGGTAAATCGTCACTGGCCTTCGATACCATCTATGCCGAAGGCCAGCGACGGTATATCGAGACCTTCTCATCATATGCCCGCAATATGCTCGGCACTCTTGAGCGCCCCGATGTCGACCATATTTCGGGGCTCAGCCCCGTCATTGCCATCGAGCAGAAGACTGTCAACCGCAATCCCCGCTCCACCATTGGCACCACTACGGAGATCTACGACTTCCTTAGATTATTGTACGCGCGCGCAGGTCACGCGCGTAGCTACGTCTCAGGAGCTGAGATGGTACGGTATACCGACGAAGGCATCGTCGATATGATACTTGCCAAATACGAGTCGCGCCGTATCTACATTTTATCGCCTCTCGTCAAGAACCGCAAGGGACACTATAAAGAACTTTTCGAGACACTCCAGAAAAAAGGCTTCCTGCGCGTGCGCGTCGACGGTGTCATCACCGAAATCACACCCGGCATGAAGCTCGACCGATACAAAAACCACTCAGTCGAACTTGTCGTCGACCGCCTCGCTGCCTCGGCAAAAGACATCGACCGCCTTCGCGACACCGTCGAGGCCGCTCTCCGGCAAGGCGACGGGCAAGTGATGATATACGATGTCGACTCTGATTCCATCGGGCACTACTCCCGTCACCTGATGGATCCTGTGAGCGGT
>CANSGE010000083.1 GCA_947646295.1 uncultured Bacteroidales bacterium | reverse complement strand
TAAGGTGTCGGATACCGTATCTCTTAGCTGTCTTAGCGGCTAAATATCCTGAAACGATATATGTCACGTCATCACCACCTCGGAAAGAAAAATGATGAGGAACGTTTGGCTCGAGAGGTTTCCCTGAAGCGGCTATATACTTGACGGCTTCGATGTGTTCCTTTAAGTTCTCAAGGACGGTATTATCGCCGCGACCATCGAGTTTGCAGAACCACCAAAAAGAAAGTGCATGCCAAGAAATGTTCAGAGTGCGCTCGTGCATCTCAGCCATCCACGGTACATTCTTTGTACCGGCATACGTCCTTACGAGCATAGGCTTGGCTGCTTCAGCGATTTGCCGGTATTCAACTTCCGAATTAACAGGGACACCACCTCCATTATGCAGTCCATCCCAATTTTCACCGAAGTGTTGTTGGGTAAGTTGTGAGGAGCCGATAGAGAGGACGTCCAAGAGTCGGGATTTAGCAAGTTCTTTAACCCAACTCAAATATTCCTTGATGGCTTCCTGCCTATCGGGTGAATAGGGCCCTGCGTGAACACGGATCAATGGGAGGGAATGATGCTCTTTGCAATAGGCAAGCCTTTCGATGAAAGAGTCGTGCGCGGTGCCGCATGCGGCATATCCGTAATGGTCAGGAGATGAAACGTATTTAAATCTTTCGGAGGTGATAAACTCTTTTGCAAAATTCCAGAGAGACTTATCATACTCATGAATCATGGTATATGATTTTGGGAAGAGTCTTTCGGGGACATTGAATTTCTTTAAAGACTCAATCGGAGTTTCATCACCGGGGAAGTATACGATGCGGTCCCCTAATCGGGATTTTATGAGGTTGCACGTATCAGGCAGTCCGGCAAAAGATACAAGCTCAATGGTACCGCCATCGGCAGACAGGAGTTTATAGTCGGCCAGCTTGCTGTACAGAGAGCAGAAATAGTCGGTACCTTCCTTAGGGTCAAGGCGGTAACTGAATGATAGTATATTGATCTTATTGTCTTTTATCCATTTGGCAACGAGAGATGAATTGTTGAGCTTTTGGATGTTTTCCACAGCTTTCATAACTTCATCCGGCGCAATTTTCACAGTAAATCCGCAATCTCTAAGGATGTTTGCCATCGTCGATATACCTAAAATATGTACATCAACCTCAGGCTTTATGAAACCGAATACTGTACCTTCATTGATTACCATATCACATTACTTTTTGAATGATTTCATCGATGGACAGACCATCCAAGCCGAGCCGCTTTAATGTGCGTCCATCCTCTTTGAAGTCTTTGTTGAGTAAAACCGAACATATAGCTATAAGAGAATCGAAAATGGGAGTAGGGACACCGGCCGCTTTTCCTAATTCAGCTAAGGGAATTATACCCGTGGGGATGTCTTCGCTTATTTGCCGGCAGTGAATTGTCTTAGGTGCCAATATCTCGTAATAAGCCGGGTTGTTGTGCATTCGTTCGCAGAGTGTTGCGCCCTCTACACCATCATAGGCATATGAAACCCAATCGAATGCGGATATCGGACTTATGCCGTAAGCGTTGGCGACAGCTAATCTTTCATTATCGGCTTGTTCAATTATTCTGGCGAGTCCGTCAGTCATGTCCCTGTAGAAATAGAATGATGTCCCTCTCTCGATGGCCGCTTCATTAAACAACACCACCGTAGGATGAAACATGGCTCCAACATTCTCGAAACTTGTCTGCAAAACATTTTTTGCAGGGAAGAAGCAAGGGAAGATGGGCTTGATAATATTAATCACGTGGTCGGTTTCCGATGCCGGATACGCAGCCATGAATACTCTATCCTTTACCCCGATAATATTGACCTCACCGTTTTTTATTATCCGGCAAGCATATATCAGAGTCTGAGCTTCTGCGACATAAACTTTCTTTGATAGGCCGGCATTCTCAAGAGTGCTCTTAAACTCCAGTGCGCCGCACGTACGTCCAGGATTAAGAATGATAACTTGTCCGTCTCTCAACAGCGGCGCCATCTGTGAGGCGAGTGGCCGGTGAGCAACCGCCGTCGTGGCGATCATGATTATATCGGCATCTTTTATGACCTCGCCTATATCAGCTGAAGCAAAATCTATAGTCCCCTCGCGATTAAGAGCACCGACAAGGTGTATTTTTTTAGTATGGTTGAGTTCATTGACTTTAGATATATTACGGTCATAAAGCCTTACTCTATGTCCCATCCAAGATAGATGCCCGGCTAAAGCTTGCCCACCATTGCCAGCACCGACGACTGCGATGTCAAGAGTCTTCTCCATATTATATTATCTGAATATTTCATGACACATGATATCCTCACCGTTCTCGTTGAGGACCCGGATGGAATCATTTACCCGTGATATCTTATCAGTGAGTTCACTCTCATCTTTGCCTCTGATAAGGAATCCAAGCGGCCTGTCAGAGCTGTAGTTGGATGAGAGGATAGGCGTGCCGAAAGATTTGTACTGATAATACTCCGTGATCAATCCCTCACTCATGAGCGTATCAAGGTTTTCAATAGAAGTGAATTGACCGGGTTTTGCGTAGACGTATAGTATGGCTGCCTTATCTGTCGACGGATCGGGATGAATATCGGGCTCATATCCAAATGTGATATCGAGAAGATTGTCGATTATATCCACTCCGACCATTTGGCGTATAAAAAAGAGTTTCGATCCGCCACCTGTGCGTGCACTAAATTCGATTACATTGACATCGTCGCCGTTGACGATCATTTGAATCAGCAATGGCACGTTATCTATTTGAAATACCTCGCCTATGCGGGCTACGATTTCCTTGATACGTTTCTCGAGGCCCGCTTGCAATTGACCGACATACTCGTTGCGGCAGATTGTGAAAGTGTTGCGATTTTTGATTTTTATGTTTTTTGAGGCAAATACGATGTGAGGTACTCCGTCCTTTATAAAAGCCTCGATAGAGTATTCCTCGCCGGTCTTGAACTCTTCGACAAGAAGATCTCCGCTCAGTGTATATCTTTTTGCTTCTGCTATCGCTTTGTCAAATTCGTCTTTTGAATAGACTTTAATGATGCCTTTTGACCCATTATTATCAGCAGGCTTTATGACCAAGGGGAAATCAAGTCCATCGATATTGATTTCTGAATTGATGTCGAACCGTCTGAATTTTGACGTAGAGATTCCTCCCTCAACCATCAATTTTTTCATCAACACTTTATTGGTCAGATTAAGAGATTGCCGGTACGTGATGTAACAAGGAAGATGGAGCTGCTCGGAGACAAATGCCATAGTCCGCATCGGCTGATCACCACATGCCGATAGGATCAGGTCAATTTTTTCCTCTTTGGCAGCTTCGAGCACTTTGTCGAAGTCCATGGTGCTTATTACAAGCATTTTATCTGCATATTCGCGTGCCCTGACATTGGGATTCATATCGATAAGAATTACCTCGGCTTCAGGAAAACGGTTTCGGATACCTTTTATTAATTCTATCTGGTCGTTGCCTCCGGCAAGAACCATCACCTTTTTAATCATGAGATTACGTTTAGTTGTGACCATTAAAACCAATGCCTCCGACTTTGTTGTCACCTGCGTTGATATCGGCGCTGGCAAATACTTTCTGAATTGTTTTAAACAGGATCTTCACATCGAAAAGAAAAGATACATTTTCGACATAGTAGACATCATATTCGAATTTTTGTCCCCAGCTGATATTGTTGCGTCCATTCACTTGCGCCCATCCTGATATACCGGGGCGAACGTCGTGCCGATGGGCTTGCCGCTCATTGTAAAGCTCAAGATATCTTACCGGAAGCGGACGCGGTCCGATGAGTGACATATCGCCCTTGAGGACATTCCATAGCTGCGGCAATTCATCAATGGATGTTTTTCTGATGAATTTGCCGACATTTGTAATTCGCTGTTCATTCGGTAAAAGATTGCCTTCAGCATCTTTTTCGTCTGTCATAGACTTGAATTTGCAGATTCTGAAGATCTTGCCATCTTTTCCGGGGCGTTCCTGGAGAAAGAATGCTCCGGCGCCTTTGTTGGCGAAGTGCAGCCACGCGGTGACGGCAGCCAGGGGTATTGACAGTACCAACAGTGCGCATCCGGAGGCTGCTATGTCGATGCCGCGTTTGAAAAAGTTTTTATACAGCTTCATTCAGACAATATTTAGTCTATAAATTATTATGATAAAGGAGCCTCTACGATATCGGCCACTTGTTCGACTGTGTAGTTTTGTGTGAGGAACTTTTTACCGATTTCGCCCATCACCTTGATGGCATCAGGTGTCATGCGGTCCATGTTGCTGAGGAATTTGTCGAGGTCGCCGCTTTCAGACCATAGCCCGAAGCCTTCGTGCCGGGCGATGCGACCCATATCGGTGTTGGGATCTGTGGCGAGGAGGACGGGCATCGAGTTTTCAAGGTAACTGAGCAGCCGGGAAGGGAAGTTGGGAATAGTGAACCGATGATCGAGGAAGATGAGTCCGACGTGGCATGCTTGCACGAGATTGTCGTAGTCGGCTTTGGGCAGGCGTGCGATGAGAGTGGAGTTGCGTGGTGCGTTGTCATCGAACCATGCCTTTATGCGTGGATATTCGGTACCGTCGCCGACAATGATGATATGTGAACCGGTACGACTTTCGTTGGCTTGGACTACGCGTAGCAGAAAATCGAGGCCTTGCGGTTTGCCAAGGTTTCCACCGTAAATGAAGAGAGTCTTGTCGGTTGGCAGGGAGAGTCGTGTGAGGAGTTTAATGCGGTCGGGCTCGCTGATCGGGATGATATCTGTGAGCTTTATGGCATTGGGGCATAGTTCGACTTTTGCCGGCTCGACTTCGGGGTTGTTGTTGATGACGTATTGGCAATTGGCGGGCGACATGCAACCGATTTTGTCGGAGAGGCGATAAAGTTGGCGCTCTTTGCGGCGGAACATCGCATGCAGCGGGCTTCCGGCTTTCATCATACCGAGATCGACAGCGTTTTGCGGGAAGATATCCTTGAGCATCAAGTAGGAGCGGGCAGCACATCGGCGCTTGATGGAGCGGATAACTTTGTTGAATGTGATGGGAGGAGTGGAATAAAGTACGAGGTCGAACTTTACGTCGGGCCATTGGCGGCGTATGGCTCTATCGAACTGGCTTTCGAGAAGCAGGATGCCGAGACCTTTTTCGATGACGTTGGTTTTCTGGACGTTCAGGGTCTTTATTTTGAGGATCTCAACTCCGTTTTCCTTGATGAGATGTGTCGGCTTGCCAAAGCGGCGTTCGGTGGGTGAGGCTATGTGGATTTTGTGTCCGCGGCGATTTAATTCATTCATCAAGTCAGAATAGATGCCTCTGTTTTTCAGAGTGTCGATCCGGCTGATGGTCAAGAATAGTATATTCATTGTTGTCAGAATTTACGCCAGACCATTTTGTTGACTACGCCGGTGTAGGATTGGATGAGTTTGACGATTTTGGTGGAGACGCATTCGTCGACGTAGTTGGGTACGGGAATACCGAGGTGTCCACGGCGATTCATCTCTACGGCTACATCAACGGCTTGGAGCAGGGAGGCTTCGTCGATGCCGGCGAGGATGAAGTCGCCTTTGTCGAGTGCTTCGGGGCGCTCTGTGGAGGTGCGGATGCACACGGCGGCGATGGGAGAGCCGATGGAGAGGAAGAAACTGGATTCTTCGGGGAGGGTGCCGGAGTCGCTTACTACGGCGAAGGAGTTCATCTGTAGGGTGTTGTAGTCGTGGAAGCCGAGGGGCTCGTGTGCGATGACGCGTGGGTCGAGCCGGAAACCGGATGCTTCGAGGCGTTTGCGCGAGCGCGGATGGCAGCTGTATAGGATGGGCATGTCGTATTTGCGTGCCATGGCGTTGATGGCGGTGAAGAGGGAGAGGAAGTTTTGCTCGGTGTCGATGTTTTCCTCGCGATGGGCTGAGAGGAGTATGTAGCGTCCTTTTTCGAGCCCGAGGCGTGATAGGATGTCGGATGCCTGGATGTCGGGGAGATTGTCGTGTAGCACTTCGGCCATGGGGCTGCCGCTTACGTAGGTGCGTTGGGGTGCTACGCCGCTTGCATTGAGGTAGCGCCGGGCGTGTTCGCTGTAGCAAATGTTGACGTCGGATATGATGTCGACGATGCGGCGATTGGTCTCTTCGGGGAGACATTCGTCGAAGCAGCGGTTGCCGGCTTCCATATGGAAGATGGGGATGTGGAGGCGTTTGGCGCCGATGACGCTGAGGCAGGAGTTGGTATCGCCGAGCACGAGTACTGCGTCGGGGCGCGTACGGACCATCAGTTTGTAGCTTTTGTCGATGATGTTGCCCATAGTGGCTCCGAGGTCGTCGCCGACGGCATCGAGGTAGACTTCGGGATCGGCCAGACGGAGGTCGCGGAAGAAAATGCCGTTCAGGTTGTAGTCGTAATTCTGGCCGGTGTGGGCGAGTATAACGTCGAAGTATTCGCGGCAGCGATTTATGACGGCTGCGAGTCGTATGATTTCGGGACGTGTGCCTACGATAATGAGGAGCTTGAGGCGTCCATCGTTCTTAAATTCAGACATAAAGACAAAAAGACATAAATTACAAAAAATGAGATAGAGGTGAGAGAGTTTTTGTATTTTTGCGCTATGGATACAGAAAAATTAATCAAAGCTGTCGTGCAATGCATATATAACGTGAGAGGTGTTCTAATGCCGGGATATCTTGAGACTGTATATAAGAGGGCATTAGCAGTCGAACTTGAAAACAATGGCTTCAAGACTGAAACAGAGAAAGCGATCCACGTCTTCTATCATGGTGTTGAGGTGGGCTTTTTTAGAGCTGATCTGATCGTGGAAGATTGTTTAATAGTGGAACTGAAATCTGTAGAAGTCTTAACCAAGGCTCACGAAGTGCAGCTGGTGAATTATTTAACTGCAACTGGAATTGAAAATGGTCTTCTCGTAAATTTTGGAGAGAAGTTTGCAATCAAGCGCAAATTCCGCACGTATAGACCACACGCCTCAAGAACATAAATATAAAATACACTTTTGTGTTTTTATGTGTTTATGTATTTCTGTCCACCGGTTCGAAAAATGTGTCGGGGTGGGAGGGGTCGAAGCATTCGTTGCAGTACATTACTGTGACGAGGTCTTCGGTGTTGGAGAGGTTGATGATGTTGTGGGTGTAGCCGGGGAGCATGTGTACGGCCTCGATTTTGTCGCCGCTGACTTCAAATTCGATTATTTCGTCGGAGCCGATGCGGCGCTGCTGAATGAGTCCGTGGCCGGCGACGACGATGAAAAATTCCCATTTGGTATTGTGCCAATGTTGGCCCTTGGTGATACCTGGTTTGGATATATTGATGCTCACCTGGCCTACGGAGGCGCTTTTGACCAGCTCTGTGAATGAGCCTCGCGCATCGACGTTCATCTTTAGGGGAAAGGCTACTTTCTCTTTGGGAAGATAGCTCAGATAGGTGGAGTACAGAGCTTTAGCAAATGAGCCTTCGGGGATTTCGGGTATCATAAGCGTGCCGGGCTGCGACTTGAATTGCTCGAGCAGCTCCACGATGTGTCCGAGCGTTACCTTATAGGTGCGGGGTGCGACGCAGTAGCGCCCGTCGGCGCAGGGAATGGCCTCGAGACCGTCGAATTCGCAGTGATGCTCGCGGCCAAGCAGGGCGGCGAGCATCTCGTCGACGAGGTCGTCGATGTAGAGGAGCTCGAGCTCTACTGAAGGGTCGTTGACTTGAATGGGTAGGTCGTGGGCGATGTTGTTGCAGAACGTCGCTACGGCAGAGTTGTAGTTGGGTCGACACCACTTGCCGAATAGGTTCGGGAAGCGATATACGAGTACTTTCGCTCCGGTAGCTTTTGCGTAGTCGAAGAAAAGCTCTTCACCGGCTTTTTTACTTTCGCCATAAGGGTGTCCGGCATAGCGGCCTATGAGGGTGGCCTGTATGGAGCTTGACAGCATCACGGGGCAGGTGTTGGCGTGCTTTTTCAGTGTGTCGAGCAGGGTGGACGCGAAGCCGAAGTTGCCTTTTTTGAAATCCTCGGGGTCGGTGGGGCGGTTGACGCCGGCAAGGTTGAATACGAAGTCGGCTTTAGCGCAATATTCTTCGAGTTGCTCCGGGGTGGAGTCAATGTCGTACTCCATAACCTCATCAATCACGAGGTTGGGGAAACGACGGTCTTTGCCTTCCTTGATAGCATTGAGCTGGGCGCAGAGGTTCTTACCGACAAAGCCTTTGGCGCCCGTCACTAATATTTTCATAGACAGAAAAACAAAAAGGTGTAGTGTTACAAAAAAATGGAATGTAGCTAAGCGCTTACGATGCAAGTGGCTAATGCTGATTGGATTGCTTCAGCGCGTGGTTTGCTTTTATGTTTTTATGTCTGTTATTGCACGAAATTGCCTTCGCCGCTAAGCTCTTTCTGAATGTATTCCAGAGACGCTATCTTAGCTTTTGTCTCCTCGACGTCGAGCTGGCGGGTTGTTGGAATTGAATTCGGTGAGAGTGTTGCGTGTCTCATCGCCGTCCTTGAAGAACTTGTCGTAGTTGAGGCCACGGTTGTCGGCCGGCACGCGATAGAAATTGCCAAGATCCTCAGCCTTTGAGCACTCTTCATTGGTGAGCAAGGTCTCATACATCTTCTCGCCGTGCCGGATGCCTATCACCTTGATATCCTCCTTGCGGCCTCCGAAAAGCTCGCATACTGCCACAGCCTGTGTGCCGATGGTGCAGGCCGGAGCTTTCTGTACGAGAATGTCGCCGTTCTGACCATGTTCGAAGGCAAAAATCACGAGATCCACAGCTTCGTCGAGGCTCATGATGAATCGCGTCATCGACGGCTCGGTGAGGGTGATGGGATTGCCCGAGCGAATCTGCTCGATCCAGAGCGGAATGACCGAACCGCGTGAGCACATCACATTGCCATAGCGAGTACAGCATATCTTGGTTTTGCCCGAATAGCGGCTCTTGGCTACGGCAACTTTTTCCTCGATAGCTTTGGTGATACCCATAGCGTTGATGGGATAGGCGGCCTTGTCCGTAGAAAGGCAGATGACCGACTCCACGCCGGCCTCGATGGCAGCTGTGAGTACGTTGTCGGTGCCTATCACGTTGGTCATCACCGCTTCCATGGGGAAAAATTCGCAGCTGGGCACCTGCTTGAGAGCCGCGGCGTGGAAGATATAGTCGACGCCCGGCATCGCATTCTTGCACGACTGCAGATTGCGCACGTCGCCGATGTAGAATTTTATTTTGTGCGCCACCTCTGGATAACGCACCTGATATTCATGCCTCATATCATCCTGCTTTTTCTCGTCGCGTGAGAAAATACGGATTTCGCGAATATCAGTATTCAGAAAACGGCGGAGGACCGCATTGCCGAACGACCCGGTCCCACCGGTGATCAGCAGAGTCTTGTCTTTGAAGATTGACATTATGATTGGAGTATTATTGATTCTTGACAACAGCCTCGTAGAGGTCTATATATTTGCTGAATTGTTTGTCCTTATTGAAATAATTCACAGCACGTTCACGGCAATCTGCTGCAGCAAATGTCAGGTCATGATTTAATACCTTTTTGATAGCTTCGGCCAACAGGGATACATTGCCTTTCTCCACAACGAGACCGGTAAGACTGTCAACGGCCTCGGGTGAACCTCCGGTGCGATATGTGATCACCGGGGTGCCACAAGCCAATGCCTCAAGGTTTACGGTCGGGAAAGAGTCATTGAGTGTGGGATTCACAAATACAGCAGCTTTCCGGTAAAGGTCAGCCAAATCATTTATTGAGGATGTCCTTTGCAGACCTTCAATACCTTCCGGCAGTGTTTGTATTTGCTTTTTTGACAAGCCGACAAGCACAATTCGGCAATCATTAGGTAGCAATTCCCTTAATTTGATAAAATCAGCCAAGCCCTTATATTGAGGCCATACATTAGAGACTCCGAGTATCATTCTCTCCTTCGGAGCGTCTGACGGAATGAAGGCTCCATCTGTATCTATACCATTGTTTATCACCGTAAATTCAGCTCCGCAATGTCCCAAAAATGATTGGCCGGCATATTCGGCGAGCCAATTGCTCACGCAAACTACATGCAGCCGTGCCCCCAAAGCGGAAAACGCCTTTTCTCTCATTCGGAATTGGCGATGGGCAGCTTTCCTACCTTGCTGACAGGAGCCATCGCATGTACCGGTCTGCCACTTGAAA
>CANSGE010000082.1 GCA_947646295.1 uncultured Bacteroidales bacterium | reverse complement strand
CTTTCATCAAAATCGACCGACCTCAACATCAAACGCTTCGTTCTGTGCCCCATAATTGCAGCGGTCGCTCACGCTGTCGATGCCATCAGCATTACTAAAGCGATAATAAGATTTCGAGTTGAGTATACGAGGGCGGCGCCAACCCCGGAAGCGGGTCTTTTCGTCAGGCAGCATAAAGTCCACCATTTTCTCGCGGAACATCGACACTGTATCAGTGAATGTTGACAGTGTGGAATATTCACGCACGTAGGCGAGCACATGGAGCACTTTCTTTTGCCGGGATTCCACGACCACTTCAGCCAGCTCGGTAATGAGCTCCTCCATAAATACAGTATCACAAGGTGCCGGCACGACACACTCCCGATAACCCATATAGCGTATCGTGACCGGATAATCTTCATCCGCCACACACGCTATCCGGCCATCGCGCGTGGTAGTACCTGCAAATGTCCCGGTACGGTCAAACACAGATGCTCCCGACAAGCCCGTACAGCTGATCCCGTCGACCACGATGGGAGCTTGCGCGCAGACAAAAATACCGTACAACAGCGCCAAAATGAATAATGTGATGCGTGCCATGCCGCAAATGTAATCAAAAACTGCGGGCGGCCAACTTCCTCATATACAGTTTTAAGACTATATAAGATAAATTTGCATTTGGCAGTTGGGACAGTCGAAATGCACCCGGAAGCGACCGACGGGAGCCGTGAGATAGAGATCGCCTGCCGGGAGAGCTTTTTCAGAACAATTTTTCCGGAGACATTGGCCCAATTCGCGACGGATGCAGTAGCGCGTCGTCATCACGCGTTTTTCTGCTGCTGGTGACGATTGCACCTCGACAGCTCGCTCGAGTACCTCAGCGCCATGCGATTTATAGAAAGCGGCGGCCATCTTATTGGCAACATTGGCATGGTAATCCAAAGACAGGCCGGCCAAAACATCAGGCGAAAGTGAGGCTGTGGCTCGTTGCGCCGGGCGATACATGATGCGCCATGCACGGTCGAGCGCATCGATGGCCGCGCGACGCAGACCGGTGAGAGCCTTAGCCGGTACAAATATGTCGCCAAGGCGGTCGTCGAGTGCTGTCAGTTCGTAAATCGTATCACCAAGACGCGACAGTGTGGCATGGCGTGCATCTTTTTGCGATGTCTTTGCTATTTCATCAAATATGTCATCCGACGCCACACTTACAGCCACGCCGCGCTCATCGACAATGTCAATCACGAGGCGCCCGGAGGCATCAGTCCTCAGGGTCATAGAAACTGAGATCTTACGTCGCGCCGTGTCATCGCGGGCCAAAAGCCGCTCATGCACATAGTCGGAATTGCGGAATAGCTTTGTGCCCGGGCACGATGGCAGATCTGATTTGGGCGCAGGAACAATCATGCCTCGCTCATCCAGGCGGTTGACCCGGAAACCATGGAAATTGTCGTCGGCATCAAACCATCCGAGACCGTCACCCGCATGGATTTCAGCACTACTTTTTACTGAAAGGCCTTTGGGTGTGGATTTGAGCAAGGTAGCCACGGGGCGGCCTGTCCACTTCGGCGAACGCGTGGATGAAATACCTGTGAACGAATCAGGGGTAAGGAAGTATTTCGTGAATCCGCGATTGAATACAGCATTGACATCCGGCATGAACGAGTGCACCGCCAGGCCATATGAAGCACGGATGTATTTACCGTCAGAATCGCTGACAATGCGGTCAAGCGCACGTGAATATGCCGATACGACTTCTTTGACGTATTCCGGACTCTTGAGGCGACCTTCGATCTTGAAAGAAGATACACCAGCATCAGCCATCTGCTGCAGATCCGCAAGACGACACATATCGGCAAGCGATAGCCAGTGCCGCGATGCGCTCCGGCCGTCCGGCGGCGTGACAGGCTTGCCGGCTGCATCAGTAAGTGTAAATTTCAGGCGGCATATCTGCGGACATTCACCGCGATTGGCGCTCCGGCCCATAGTCAGGGCACCGGCATGACAGTCGCCACTGTAGCTTACACACAACGCGCCGTGGACAAAGGCCTCAAGACGTGCAGGCGCAGCTGCCGATGCCGCTTCCTGAATCTGCCCGAGAGTAAACTCACGCGGCAGTACGATCTGTGAGAATCCTGCCCGCGAAAGCCATGCGATCTTCCCGGGCGAGCGAGAGTCGCACTGCGTGCTGGCATGGAGATCAATGGGTGGAATATCCATGGTGAGGAGAGCCATATCCTGAACGATGAGGGCATCGACTCCCAGATGGTACAAATCATGCACGAGCGCACGCACATCAGCCAGCTCATCATCATAAATGATGGTATTGAGCGTGATATATACCTTCACGCCGAAACGATGCGCCATCTCGACGACTGAACGGATATCGTCCAATGAATTTCCCGCCGCGGCGCGTGCTCCGAAGGCCGGACCGCCCATATATACGGCATCGGCTCCATGAAGTATCGCTACACGGGCTGTGGCGGCGTCACGTGCCGGAGCAAGCAACTCAAGCCGGCGGGGGGCTTTCGGGTCAGCTGACGGCATATCCTAATTCGGCTAAACGTTGAAGCGCGGCTCCGCGGGAGGCGTTGAGCCGGTCAGCATAGTGGGCATCGCTATTGACCACGATGGGCACGCGGGCCTCCACAAGCTGAGGCCAATACAGTTCGTTTGGGAAAAAGCGTCCGAAAGTCTCTTTGGCTTTGGTATTAATCTCGATTGTGACGCCGGATTTCTCTATCTCGCGTATATAGTCCTGCACCAGGTCAATATACCAACCATGCTGTTCGAGGTCGGGATCGTGGGCGGCCCCGTTGAGGGCGATCTTATCGAAATGCCCCAGAATGGTGAATCCGCCTTGATGCAACATATCCATCGACTGACTGAAATATGTATTGACTACATAGCGCAGGTCGTCATGAAAATGCTCGCGCATATTTCGTGCGAAACGCTCATACTTTCCGTCAATATCTATGTACTCGCCTCCCTGCGCAGGAATAAAATGCACAGAACTGATTGCAAAGTCGAGGTCGAGATCTACAAAATATTGCGATGATGCATTGAAGTCCTTATCAAGATAGTCGATTTCCATCCCGGCAAGGAATCTGCACTCAGGCGCATACATTTCATTTGCCCGGCGCACATCATCGAGATAAGCCGGCACATCCTCGGCCTTCATATTGCAGGGCGACGGGATGATGATAGGTGAATGCGGTGTGAATCCAATCACCTCGAAACCCTGGTCGACGGCTGCCTTGGCCATTTCGGCTACTGTATTGTGTCCGTCACAATACTGCGTATGGGTATGATAATTGTACAGCCTCATTGCAATTCGAGTTCGATAGCTTGGTTGATGGCATCGGCCATGCGGTAGCGTGCGTCCTCAAGCTGTCCCTCCAGATTGAGGATTGCCGTGGCCTTGGAGTGGTCGCCGCGACGGTAAGCGGCGCGGAGATCGCTGAGGCGGCTCTGGATCGAAGAAATTTCAGCGCGCGCGTTGATAGCCTGCGACATTGCCCGGCGGGCATTTGAGTCGCGGAAATCCGACAGCTTATGATATATCACGCGGCTCGATCCAATAGCCAGTGGGAAAGGTGGCTCATCAGCAGATGACGCCTGCTCTGTGCGACGGCTTATACCGGCAAGTTTTTCCTTATAATCCGAGTAATCCTTACCCGGCTGCTGTGTGAGCTTGTAATCGGACAGACGAGCGAAATCAGCCAACATAGGGTCGTCGGGGTCAATATTCACGCGCGTGTCATTGGGGACAAACACGTAGACGGTAAGTTTTCCCGGGATATGATTTCGGTCGGTTGCCCACCAGCCAAGCCCGGTTTCCTCATCAATCGCGAGCAGGAAATCATTGTCGGGCGAATTGTAGGGCATGCCTACATTCTGCGGCTGAAGGTATCCGTCGTCCGAACGCCGTGTGAGGAAGATATCATAGCCACCGAGGGATTCCTCGCCGTCATTGGCATAATACAATGTCATACCATCGGCCATCATGAATGGAAAGGCTGCGTTTCCTCCGCCGTTGAGGTCCGCACCCTCGAGGGGGGCCGGATGATCGATAGAACCGTCATCAAGAATATCGGCACCCATCAGGACTCTGTAGCCCGAAGTATCGGCAGCGGCATAGAGCATCTCGGTATTGTTCTGGGGGACGAACACCATATCAATGGCGGGAGCATTTACTACTTTGCCCTCTACCAAGCGACCGGCTTCGGGCGAAAGACGATATGCCTTGAAGAAAGCGGCCGAATCCACGGCGAGCGAATCAATAACGGTAATTCGTTCGACGCGGGTGAGCATATTTTCCATCTCGACAAGACGCGAACGCTCAGCCTCGACTTCATCGGGGATGGATTTACGCGCGCGCCGCATCTGTTTCTCGTAAGTCGCGTAGTGCTCGCGGGCGTCATCAAGACGATATTGTGACACGGCCTCGCGGGCATCCCGCAAAGCTTTCGAGGGGTCGACGGCAGCCGACGTCACAAGCCCGGCAGCTAAAAACGCTGTAAAAATATGACGTTTCTTCATGATTTTTCAGTTTCAGACCTCAAATATACGATTTTTTCCGCTAATTTAGAAATCCACTGACAGACGCACGTTGAGCTGACGTCGCGTAAGATAGTTTGGCACAGCATATTGGATATCGTTGACGTCAGTCACCCAATAGTAACCGCTCACGTTTGAAATATCGAGCAGATTGAATACGTCGAGTCCGAGCCAAATGCTCTTGAATTTGCTCAGAAATCCGCTCGTACGATTGTCGGACGGTGTCACAATACCATATGACAGTCCGAGGTCGACGCGTTTATAGGCCGGGGCACGGAAATATCCCTCGTCACGCCCACGGCGCGGCGCGGTGGTAGGGAGACCGTCGGAAAATATACCGCGCAGGCTGAATTTCAGACGTGGGAATTTCGGGAAATAGTCGGTGAAATACAAGGCGAAAGAGTAGCGGCGGTCAGTGGGGCGCGGTACTTTCACACCATTGAGTGTCTCCTGCGTCTTCATCAGCGAGAAGCTGATCCATGAATCGCTGCCCGGCACAAATTGTCCGAAAAGTTTCATATCGAGGCCCATGGCATAGCCGCTTGTGAGATTTTCGCCGGCATATGTCAGCTTGAGGTTGTCCACCTCGTAGGGGATGAGGTTGGAAAGCGCTTTGTAATAAGCTTCACCCGTGAGTTTGAAGGGACGATTGAACGAACGGAAAGTATAGTCGGCACCGGCGATAAATTGTATGCTGCGCTGCGACTTGATATCCTGATTGAGCATGATGATATTGTTGCCCTCGGCATCCTGAGTGGTCATGCGGTACTCCTTGAAGAATGGCGACTGATAATAGAGACCGGTAGCGAAGCGGAACGACCATCGGGGTGCCTTGTCGGGGACAAAGGCGAGCGAGATGCGCGGGCTCACGAGAAATTCCTTGTTGAAACTCCAATAGGAGCCGCGCAGGCCACCGGTGATATTGAGGTAACCGGCAGAGGTGGAGAGACGGTAGGTATCCTGCGCCCACAGCGCGATACGTGTCGATGAAATATCATGACGCGAATCAAGATTGTATATCACCTTGAGGGCGTCAGGATCAAAAGGCAATGAATAGCCGGCGGAGTCGCGCAGCTCCCATTCACGGGAGCGGTCGTGGATTTTTTCGGCATTGAAGCTCATGCCGTATTCGAGATTATGGTAGCCAAGGCCGTTTTGTCCTTTTAGCGAGAGAGAGAATACAGACGCTTTCAGACGGTTGCGCGCATGCTCATGGTAGCGCCCTACCCCGAGCTCACCGCCTACGGCAGTGCCATCGTCATCGGAGCCACCGGCCTGATCGAGCCAGTATTCGCCCGAAATATCGTAGGAGACATATTCGTTGGTGAGGAAGCCAGACGCGAGCAGCGAGTAGCTTGCCCCTTTTGAGGGCGAATAGTTGAGATTGAGAGCTCCAAACCAGGTCTCAAAGCGGTCTTTTTCGAGACCGTCGAAGTAAACTTTGAACTGTTTGGCATCAGTTGATGTGCCGAAGTTGGTGGTGCGGCTCGCAGGTACGAACTTATAATTATTGATAGCGATGTTACCCAAAACCGACGCTTTGAATTTATCAGAAAATTTATACGTCATATTGGTCTGGAAATCGAAATATCGGGGATCGTATTCGCCCTTGTCCTCCATCGAGCCGAGCAGCGAGGAGTTGCTCTTGTAGCGGATGCCGTGAAGCTGGGTGAATTTACCTGAAGAAGTTCCGAGCGTGAGACTTCCACCCATGAGGCTGAGCGAAGCTGCGCCTTCGAGCGACTCCGGCTCCTTGTATGTGATATCGAGCACACTCGACATCTTATCGCCGTAGCGCGCCGGGAAGCCACCGGTCGAGAAGCCGATGGCGCCTACCATATCGGGGTTGATGATACTGAGACCTTCCTGCTGGCCTGACGAGACGAGCATCGGACGATACACCTCGATACCGTTGATATACACCAGATTCTCGTCATATGATCCGCCGCGCACGTTGTATTGGCTTGACATCTCATTGCCGGAGCTTACGCCGGCCATAGTGCTGATAAGGCTTTCGACAGAGCCTCCGCTCGCATCGGGAGATGTGCGCAATGTGGTTGGATCGATTTTCTGCACGGTGGATGTCTGCTTCTGGAAGTCAGTGACTTCCACGCCCTGCAGAGCGTATGCCTTGGGCTGCATCTTTACGTTGACGGTCACATCGCCCTGCGCATCAAGCAGGCGCCGCACGGATTCTTCATAACCGATGCAAGAAAATACCACCCTGATAGTGTCAGCCTCGGGTGCCGAGATAGAGTATCGGCCATCAAGGCCTGTGGTGGAGCCTATGGCCGTGCCGGCGATGCGTACGCTTGCAAATTCGAGCGGCTCATTATTTTCGTCGGTCACAAGACCCTGTATCTTCACCGCAGCTCCGGCCGAAACCGTCACCGCAAGAATACACATTAATATTATATAGCGTAATTTAGATGTCATCTTGATTTTATTACTATTTAGTAACGTAAATCAAGCGCTAATATTGCATTCAGAACTGCTTGCGACGGAAGAAGAAGTCGCGGCCGAGATACTTTTCGCGCACGACGGGATTGGCCGACAACTCCTCGGATGTGCCTTGAAAGAGTATGCGGCCCTCGAAGAGCAGGTAAGCACGGTCAGTGATCGAGAGGATTTCGGGTGCGTTGTGGTCGGTGATGAGGATTCCGATATTCTTTTCCTTGAGATGATATACCACATTCTGAATATCCTCCACGGCGATGGGGTCGACACCGGCGAAAGGTTCGTCGAGCATGATGAACTTAGGATCGATGGCAAGGCAGCGTGCTATTTCAGTGCGTCGGCGTTCGCCGCCCGACAGCTGGTCGCCGTGGTTCTTGCGCACCTTCTCGAGATTGAATTCGGATATGAGGCTTTCGAGCTTGTCACGCTGATACTCTTTCGAGCGGCCTGTGAGCTGGAGCACACAGCGTATATTGTCCTCCACGGTCATTTTGCGGAATACAGACGCATCCTGTGCCAGATATCCGATACCCTCCTTGGCGCGCTTGTATACAGGATATTTCGTAATATCAAGGCCATTGAGGAATATACGGCCTTCATTGGGCGTGATCAGGCCCACGGTCATATAGAATGTAGTGGTCTTGCCGGCACCGTTGGGGCCGAGCAGCCCGACGATCTCGCCTTGCTTCACATCGATGGACACATGATTGGCCACGGTGCGTTTGCCATACTTCTTCACAAGATTTTCCGTGCGGAGCACCATTGGCTCATCCGTAGCAGGTGCTGCGGGAGCGTCATCACCGGTATCCGGCGTCTCGGTCCCGTCATCGGCCTGCTGTATGGGACGCCGGCTTACGTCCATATCGAGCAAGTTTGGAGTTTCGTCGTTTTCCTCGCGACGGTTGCGGTCAAGTCTGTAAGGAATAGCCATATTTATCGGATCAATTGGAGCATTTGCTCAGACGGCTTTCGATATAGTCGGTAAGGAGGCGGATAGCCACAGTGTTGCTGCCACCTTGCGGCACGATGAGATCGGCGAAGCGTTTCGACGGCTCAATGTATTGCATGTGCATGGGCTTGAGCACCCCCTCGTAACGGTCGATGACCATCTGCGGAGTGCGTCCGCGCTCGATGCAATCGCGGGCGATGACACGGATGAGGCGGTCGTCGGCATCGGCATCCACGAATACCTTCACATCCATCATCTCGCGCAGGGTCGGATCAGTGAGCACGAGGATGCCTTCGACCAACACAACATCAGCCGGCTTGATTTCCACAGTCTCCTCCTGCCGGGTGCAGGTGAGATATGAGTATGTAGGCATCTGGATTGTCTCTCCGGCACGGAGGCGGCGCAGATGCTCAGTGAGCAGCGTCCACTCGATAGCGGCAGGCTCGTCGAAATTGATTTTCTGACGATCTTCCACAGGTATGTGGCTCGAATCTTTATAATAAGA
The DNA here is from genome assembly GCA_947646295.1 of uncultured Bacteroidales bacterium. GTDB lineage: Bacteria > Bacteroidota > Bacteroidia > Bacteroidales > Muribaculaceae > CAG-873. The sequence continues at coordinate 1,724 of CANSGE010000082.1, read as the reverse complement.
GTCTTGCGGGATTACGGCGACTTCGCCGCTCGGGAAACTGTTGAGTATTTTGTTGACTACGGTAGTCTTGCCGGAACCGGTACCACCGGCTATGCCAATTATAATCATTTTTGCTAATTTTTCTGCAAAGATAATCAATTCCTACTTAAAAACACGTCTTATAAGGCGTATAAAAGACACCCGGGCTATTTTGCCGCTTTCATGGCCTGGCGGTCACTGAGCCAGCTGCCGAGCCACAATCCCGCCAGGATCATCACACAGCCGAGGCAGCCCACGAAAGTAAGCTGCTCGTGAAGATACAGCACTGACACGACAAGGGTCACAATCGGCTGCACATACAGATAGTTGTTGGCAGTGACAGGCCCCATAGATTTCACGGATTCAGCCCAGAGGACATACGCAATCACTGAGGCGCCAAGGCCGAGGAATACAATATTCAGCACGAGCGGCCAGATATGGAAGACCTCGAAAACGTGATATGTCGGAGGCTCCGCATACATGAACGGCAGGGCGGTGATCACACCATAAAAGAATGTCTTGCGTGTAAGAAACCATGCTGAATATATCGGCGAAAGCTTGCGCAGGATGATGCTGTAGAAAGTCCAGCTGAATGCACAACTGATTGAGAGCAAGTCGCCCAACGGATTGACCTGTAGAGCAAAGCTCGAATTGAATATCACACAGCCGACACCGATGAACGCTACAAGAGAGCCCACGATCATGCCCGATTTCGGCTTCTCGGTTCGATACCAGAAGCCTATGAGGAGGGCTGTGATCAGTGGCGAGGTGGATGTGAGGAGCGATACATTGCTCACCAAAGTATAGCGCAGGGCAAAATTCTCGGCCAAAAAGTATATGGAACCCGCAAGCACGCCGCACAGCATGAGCAAACCCTCATCGCGCCACGAATGACTGAAAAATGGCTTGGGCTTGATACACAGCACAAGCAGATACGCCAGTATGAAGCGATAGAGATAGATCTCCACAGGCTGCATATCATAGTTTAGGAGAACTTTTGTCGATACGAACGATACGCCCCACATGAGCACGCATAAGGTTGCGCCTAAGTGAGCGAGGGCCAATTTCTTATTTGGTATAGATTTGCCGCTGAAAGCTGACATGGTCGGGATATGATAGTATTGTTTAGCGCAAAATTAATGAATTTCCGTGAATTTTTGCAAACAAAACTCTAAATAATTGCCGAATCAGCAGCGGCGGCTATACATAATGCCACGAAAATACCCGCTCAAAGTGGTTAAGCAGAGTGGATTGGATAAAGAAACGGGATGCGCGTCGTTAATAATTGTTAAATACAGAAGGCGGCATAAAATTTTTCGATAAATATGTTGCTAAACATAAATTTTAGCCTTAAATTTGCAACATCTAAATAAGACACCACTTGACTTAGTCTTAGGCCGCATTATTTACGCACTACAATAGAATCTAAGCTAAGGCAAACCCGGCAATACCCGTCGTGATGACGCCATGAATCCCGGATTGGTGTTGTGATAAGTAAGTATGATATAATCTCTACACTTTTAGTAAGCTATAAGACAGCTCTAAAATGAAGAATCACAAATTGCCTATTGGCTTAGGTCCTCATCCATTGTAGAAATGTGCGGGGACTTTTTTTTGCCCCCTGTCTCACCGAATTGTTGTAAATTTGCACGATGAAGTTACGAAAAGAGTGTAATTTATTGGAAATGAGCGTAGGTTAATTGCTC
>CANSGE010000081.1 GCA_947646295.1 uncultured Bacteroidales bacterium | reverse complement strand
AATCAATGTGACATACACCGTCTCACCCGACGGCAACATCGGATTTGACAATTTCCTGCCCGAAAAAGACATTATAGTATATCCTCAGCCGGGCGAAGTACTCGAGCTCAACTATATCACCTTGGAGCTTCCGATTGACGTTTCGGAAGATTACGTAACAGCACCCGGCATATCTCTCGTGACGCTGAAACGCCTGGGAGATGAGCCGGAAGAATACGTCGCAGCGTCATGCACATATGATCTGGAAAAAACCATACGCATGGAATTCCGCCCGAAAGATGCGCGATATCCGCAAGCTACTCCGGTGTTCCGTCCGGGCGAATACGTGCTCACCCTTCCGGCAGGCACCATCAATATCCCTACTACAGGAGAGATAAATCCTCCGATGGAGATACACTATACCGTCACGGGCACGTCAAGTGCAAGTTTCAAGGGTGCGGTAGTGACGCCCGCTTCCGGCATCCTCACGCAGATCGACGAAATTACGGTGGATTTCCCATATCTTAATGGCCAGTTAAACTTCCCCGACGGCATCACTGATGTGACCAATTATCTCAACGGCGCTGTCACCTTGACACAGCTGAGTGAAGACGATGGTCTGCAGAAAGAATACGTCCCCTACTCCGCTACATTGGTCGGAGCGCACACGGTGGCCTTCAAATTCCGCCGGAAGAATTCTGCCTCAGCAAATCCGCAGGCAGAGCTTATCAGGGTGCGCGGCGACTATCTGCTGAACATACCCCCGAATACTTTCAAGGAAAAAGGCAATGATTTCTCATTCAACGGACGCATCCAGGCATATTACACCATTGACCGACCTGCGGTGGACAACCCGATGGACATCTACGAAATCACTCCGGCCGATGGTGCTCAAGTGGGCTCGCTCGAACGCATTTCGCTCACATTCCCGGAATTGGAGAACGGAATGAACTGGCCTTTCGACTATTCGGGCATACGTATTACCAACGTTGACGATCCGGAAGAGACCTATAAAGCCTTGAGCGTAACAATGCAGAGCAATACTGCCGCCTGGGGCTTCAACACCCTCGAAACCGTCTACGACTACACCCTCACACTTACAAATCCGGGCACATATCGGATCACAATTCCCGCCGGCATACTGAAAGACTATGCGGATAACTCGCATACCAATCCTGAAATTGTGACAACCTTTACAATCAATCCACGCCTCAATTTCAGCTATACGCTCACGCCCGACCCGAGTACCTCCACCGACCATCTTACCGAAATCAGCATGACAGGCGCAGGTAAAAGCCTGCGGGTAAACCCCGAAGCCACCGTAGCACCTACCTTACGCGCAGGCTCGGGCACAAGTTACGAAGTCGCAGTCGCCCAACGCGATGACAAGACATTGGTGTTCACCCTTCCCCAAGGGCTGCCCACGGGAGCATGGACTCTCACAATCCCTGCAGGATATCTCATCCAGCTCAATGAAGATGGAGCTGAAGTGCCCAATCCGTCAGAAATAAATGAAACTTACCACATAGTGACACCCACGGAATATCAATGGGTATTCAATCCGTCATCCGGCACAAAAATGACCGGTCTCCCCGTGGTATCGCTATCACCGATTGGCAGCGGCCTGCGCTCGGTAGAGATTGTAGAGGGGGCCGGATCTCCCACACTGACCGGAGGCGGACAAACTATCAAGCCGGAAGTTTCGATCAATGACTATGCCGTAGTGCTCAGCTTCCCTGACGATATCATACTCACACCCGGTACGTATCAGCTGGAGGTACCCGCGGGCCTGATCCGTACCCGCGACAATAATGACCTGCCCGCACTCAATGGCAAACTATCGGCCACATACGAGATAATCGACTATACTGCTCCGGAAATATCTGACGGCATTTTCTTCCTCAACGAAGGATGGTATGGCACCGATTTCGGATCCATCAATTATCTTGACGAGAATTATCAGAACATGTCGTACAAGGTTTTCCAAATGGCCAACAATGGCAAAGGTCTTGGCGTGACATCTCAATATGGCGAACTTTTCGGCGACGACCTCTTCATCATATCAAAGCAGGCATCGTACACCGAACGCCAGGGCCAGCTCACTGTAGCCGACTCAAAAACCATGAAGCTGAAACAACAGATCGGCCTTGGCTCAGCCTCCGGCCGCTCCATACTCTGTCTGGATGCCGACAAAGCTTATCTCGGTACAGCCAACGGTATACTTCCCTATGATATCAGAAATAATACTTTGGGAGATGCAATACCGGAAACAAGCTCGACAAGCATCGCATATTTCGACCAGATAGGCGAAATGGTGCGTCTGGGCGACTTTGTCTATGCCGTGCGCCAGGATATGGGAGTATATGTGATCGACCCGGCGACCGACAATGTCGAAGCTCAGATAAGTATCCCTGATATCATCACCATATTTGTCACAGGCGGCGGACAACTCTATGCAGCCACCGACGATCCCTCGCGCGCGTACATATATATAAATACCGATGATTATTCACTCACACCTATAGCTATTGAAGATGGTGATGAGACTACCGTAGAGAATACCTGGGATGCGTGGCAGAAATCTCCGCTCGCTACGGCCGTGCGCGGTAACGCTGTATACTATGCCACATCCAAATATGCGGGTACTGTAGCCAGATACGATTTCGACAAGCGTCAGTTTACCCGCGATTTCATCAAATTGCCGGCACAAATGGTGCTTTACGGCACGGCTGTGAGCGTCGACCCGATGTCGGGATACATAGTGCTTCAGACCGTTGAAGGGAAAACCTCGATAAACTATCGCAACAACGCCATATATTTCGCTAATCCCGAGACCGGCGAAATCGAAGACGACCTCACATTTTATCCCGATAAGTATTATTGGTTCCCGGCCATGGCCATCTATCCGGTGGCAGCCGCTCCGGTGATCGCCAATGTCCCGACTGTCGACCTCTCCACTGATGCAGGAGACTTCTCCATCGACATACCCGCGCTCACATCTTTGAGCATCGGAAACCGCTATCTCATGACGTACTCAGCTTCAATTGACCGTGACGACATATGTAGCCTCACACGTACAGCTCCCGGCAAATATGTGGTGTCACCTCTGAAGGAGGGCTTGGCTACCTTGACCGTAAATGCTTCTTACCGTGGCGTGACTGCCACCAACTATATCGACCTGTCAGTAGAATACGGCGCTGGCCTGAGTGATGTGAAAACAGTGAGCAGATTCTCCGTTGTATACGGAATCGACGGCACACTCCTACTCCGTGACGCCTCCACGGCCGACATCGACCGTCTGCCCGCCGGATTCTATATCGTGGGCCGGAGCAAAATATATAAAGCCAATCATTAATTCTAATCAAATGTATATGAATTTTCTTAAAGTTTTATCAATTATCTTATTCATGGCAGCCATGTACCCCGCTAAAGCGAGCGCCGGTACAATGGACACCTATTCGCTGATGTCGCCCGATCCTCGGGAGGACCTGTCGCAGATCAGCTACGTGGACATATATTTCAACAAGACAAGCTGGCGTACAGGCATAAACGTAGAAAGCACTGAAGGCATCACTCTCACATATACATCCTACGACAACAAAATAAGTCGTGTATACGATGTAGTGGAGTACGAGGTCATGAGCAAGCAGCTCGTGGAAATGTTCTTCGACTTGTCGGAAGCAGCAGTCAAACAACCGATGATACTCATCGAACCTGGCACATACCGGCTGTATGTTCCCGCAGGAGCATTCAGTGACGCAGCCACCGGTGAAAAAAATCCTGTGATAGAGACCACTTACCGCGTCGTCGAAAAGGACACTCACGTCACAACGGTGAATCTCGACATTCAACCGGGTACGGTGAGCGATCTGTCGCAGATTACTCTTGACTTTCCCAACAAAGCCAATTACCATGATTTCATCGAATCAAAGACTCACTGGAGCGAAATAACCCTCGTCAAAAAAGGCGAAGACGCCGTCACATACAATTGCTCGGCCGCAGATATCGACACAAAAAACTATACCGTAAAGCTCACATTCTCAAAATCAGGAAGCACCGAGCCTGCACAGATTACCGAGCCCGGAGAGTATCTTCTCACTATACCCGGACAGGTGTTCGGCGGTATAATGCTCATTGATGATATCAACTATGCCGAGACAAACAATGCCCTGCATGCTCTGTATACCATAACCGAACCTGAAATCGATCCGGGCGTGATGGGCACATATACTCTTGATCCCGCCGCGGGTGAGGTGACATCCATCAGTTCTATAAAAGTTACATTCACAGAGACGAGCTGGGACGGTATCTTGATAGACGACGTTACAAACATCACCCTTACCAAAGACAAAGGTGTCGAAGGCAAGGAAGAGGTGTACAAAGTGGTGAAGACCGCGGGTGGCAACGGCATGCAATACTGCACCATGTATTTCAACTATGCATCATCTACCGCCACTGAAGGCATCACAATCACCGAGCCCGGCACCTACACACTCTCCATTCCCGCAAAGGCGTTCCATTATGATGATTGGTTTGCGACCGACTATCAATACAATGCCACAATTACAGCCACATACATTATCGAGGCTGACGACACCAACCCGATGACGCAGGTATCTGTATCTCCTGCAAGCGGTAGCACTGTACAATCAATCGCCGAGGTCAAGCTTACTTTTGACACCGATGAAGAAATCAATGTAGGTACACCTACCGACTGGGCTTCGATCACTCTTACCCAAGCAGATGAGACTGGCTTCGGGGGCAATGACGTGTACTATTGTGTAAATGCAGCTGCAAGCTCTAATACAGTGACCCTACTCTTCGCCCTCAAAGGCTCCACCGAGCCAATGACTATCGTGAAGAAAGGCGAATATAGCCTCAATGTACCCAAAGGCATCTTCTCAATCAAGGATAATGCCGATCAGTCAAACGAAGGTATCACCGCAATATACCAGATACCCTATCCTACAGTATCGACCGAACTTTCCGATTACACCATCTATCCCGGTGCCACCGAAGGCCAATTGGAGCTAACGGAAATCACGGATTTTGAGATTACTTTCCCCAATGCGATAAATGGTATAGTCTATCCTTTCAATACCGATAAGATCACCTTGACCTTTACAGCCGCATCCTCATCAGATATCTCGGCGCAGGCTGAGGAAGTTCTGCCTTTGCAAGGCGCCGACCTGACGGGCAATACCATCACACTCACCTACCGCAAGCCCAATTGGGATGCCCGCACTGAAGCAGGCACATATGTGCTTAATATTCCGCAGGGCACTTTCCAGGCTGTCGGCAATCCCAACTCGGTCAACAGCGATATCACTCGCTCATACATCATCAGCGAGACAACCGGTATTGAAGATGTGGTTTCCGACCACACCTCTGCAGATGTTTATGGAATTGACGGCACAATAGTGCTCCGCAACGCGACGCGAGAAGAAATCAAAGCACTTCCCGCCGGAATCTACATCACGGCCGGACGCAAAATATTCGTAAGATAAAAGGGTAAATATAATTCAGTTTTTCTGCATCCCCGCAGCGTGTGTGAGCACGTTGCGGGGATTTTACTATCTGTCAGAAAAACAAAGCTATGTGATACACGGCAAAGGCGGCGAGCCATGCGAGCAGTGTGTTGTACACCACGCTGAACGCGCCCCAATGCCATGAGCGGGTCTCCCGCACTATGGCGGTCACGGTGGCCATGCAGGGGCAATAGAGCAGGATGAATACCATGAAGCTCAATGCGATCGCAGGTGTGAAATCAGGGCGACCGGACGGACCAACGCTTTCGAGGCGCTCACCGAGTGCCTGATCCGAGACTTCTTCATCGCCTGTGTAGAGCACACCGAGGGTAGATACGACAATCTCTTTGGCAGGTACACCGGCCAACGCGGCTACGGATGCACGCCAGCTGAAACCGAGGGGCTCCATGACGGGATTGATGAATTTGCCGGCTATCTCAAGATATGAATCCCGGCTGAGGTCAATGCTCTCTGTCTCATTGGTCTTCTGCTCAAGGTCGACATCGTGGATGGGGAAATAATTGAGCGCCCACACCACAATGCTTGCAAAAAGGATGATTCCACCCATTTTTTTGAGATATTGCACGCCTTTGGCCCATGTATGACGCATGGATGCCTTCAGTGTAGGGATGCGGTACGGCGGCAACTCCATCACGAAAGGAGTCTCATCCTTTGAGAAAATGAAGCGGCGCAGAAGCCGGGCTGTGATGACAGCGGCTACAATTCCTCCGAGATATAGCCCCATGAATACCCACGCGGCCGACTGATAGAAGAAAGTGCCTGTGAGTAGAACATATAGTGGCAATCGCGCCGAACACGACATGAATGGATTGATGGCAATGGTAATGATGCGGCTCGAACGGCTCTCGATGGAGCGGGTGGCTATGATGGCGGGGACGTTGCAACCGAAACCCATGATCAAGGGAATGAACGATTTGCCATGCAGGCCTATCCGGTGCATGATCTTATCCATGATAAATGCCGCTCGCGCCATGTATCCGGAGTCTTCCATGAAGGAAATGCAGAAATAGAGGATGAGTATGTTGGGGAGAAATACTATCACACCGCCGACACCGCCTATGATACCATCGGATATGAGGTCCTTGAGCATACCGTCGGGCATGATACGGCCTACGAATCCACTGAGCCATTCCACGCCGCTCTCGATCCAGTTCATAGGATACTGTCCCACAAAGAATGTGGCCCAGAATATGAAGAACATGATCATGAGAAAAAGCGGAAAGCCGAAAAGCTTATTGGTGACAATTGTATCAATTATAGATGTGGAGCGCTCCTTCTTGACTTCACCCGGCACCATTGTCTCGGCGAGTGCACCGGCTATGAAGCCATATTTTTCAGCAGCCACAGTGGAGGATATATCTTCCCGGGTAAGTTTTTCGATATCTGCGCGCAGATCGTCGCGGACAGTCATCAGAGAAGCATAATCGGAAGCTTTCGCGAGAATTGTCTCGACTTCGCGATCTCCTTCCAGAAATTTGATAGCGAGATAACGCGGTGAGAAATGGCGGTCAATACCCGAATCAGCCTTGATCGTGTCGATAAGCCGGCGGATGGCCGGCTCTATATCATGGCCCAGGTTGACGTGCACGTGACGGACTTCATCCTGCCGTCCTTCGTAGACATCTATTATAGTGTCAAACAGCTTATGGATACCCTCACCTGAACGCGCGACGATGGGTACCATAGGCACGCCTATCATCTCACCCAGCATCTGATAGTCGAGCTTGGCCCCGCTCTCGCGCAATTCGTCGTACATATTGAGCGCGATCACCATCGAGCGGTCCATATCGATCAGTTCGGTGGTAAGATACAGGTTGCGTTCGAGATTCGACGCATCAAGTACGTTGAGTATCACATCGGGAGATTTGTCACGCAGATATCGTCGCACATACAGCTCTTCGGGAGAGTAAGCCGAGAGCGAATATGTACCGGGGAGGTCCGCCATGCGGAATGTGTAACCTTTGTATCTGAAAGTACCTTCCTTGACATCAACAGTGACACCGCTGTAATTACCCACGCGCTCGCGGGCTCCGGAGGCGATGTTGAAAAGCGATGTTTTGCCGCAATTGGGATTGCCGACGAGAGCCACGTTGATGGTGCGTCCCTCACGCTCGGCTATTTCGCCGCGTGAGTGAGTCGGGGATTCATGAGATGTATCGCTGACAGATGAAGCATCGTGTGCCACGTCTTCAGCCGAACGTTGTTCGATAGGTACTACCTCAATCATCTCAGCCTCAGCTCTGCGCAGGGAGATGGCATAACCCATTATCTCGTATTTGACAGGGTCTTTCAAAGGCGCCCAAAGCAGTACTTTCACTATCCGGCCCCGTACAAAACCCATCTCAAGCACACGCTTGCGGAAGGCTCCGTGACCGAGCACTTTCACTACAACACATTCCTGACCTGTTCTTAATTCCGATAATCTCACGATATACTGTTTTTAACGTTTGCAAAGGTCTGAAAAAAACTCCATATTTGCAAGTTATTTAAAATTATTACAAATAAGGAGTATGCTGCGGCATGCTTCGCGATTTTTGTGTACCTTTGCAAAATATGAAGTTTGAAATCTGGTTTTCACAAAAAATGCGCCTGCGCAAAAGTGTTTCGGCAAGCACATCCACAGGCACTGTCATCGCCATAGCCGGGGTCGCGCTGGCTTTGATGGTGATGGAGCTGAGTCTGGCCATTTCCACGGGTTTCAAGGATGAAATCCGTGCAAAGGTGATGGGATTCGAAGCTCCGGTAGCTGTTTTGCCTCCTTATGACGTAGCTACAGCCAGCTCCGCCGATGAATTTGAGCCTAAAGCGGAAATATTCGAGACTATACAGCGTGTCATCCCGGGTGCCAGGGCTTCAGCCTCGATTTCGCGGCAAGCGATTCTGAAAACCGACAGCTCATACCTCGCCGTGAAATGCATTGCTCACGACAGCCTGCATGATGCCTCTTTCGAAGCGGCCAATATTACCGGCGGCTATCTTCCTACATGGCGACGCACAGCGGCTTCCGACAGCATCGTCATCTCCGGAGCCATGGCCAAGAGGCTCGACCTCGCTATAGGCGACAAACTCTATATGTACTTTTTTATAGATCAGGAAGTGAAAGCGCGCCGCGTGTATGTGGCCGGTACCTATACATCCAACTTCTCGGATTTCGACAACTCCGTCGTTTATACCTCCTACGTTCTGCAGGAACGGCTGCATCCCGATACGACACTCATCACATCAATTGACATTGAGAATATTGCCGAACACGATATTGACCGTGCGGCAGCCGACTTGCAGGACGCATTCGTCGAAAGCTATCGCGAGGGTGAGAGCGCGGCATTATATCCCGTGACGGATGTGCACCGCACCGGGGCTTTGTACTTCAACTGGCTTGACCTTCTGGATACCAATGTTGTAGTGATATTCATACTCATGCTTGCGGTAGCTGCTTTCACACTGATTTCGAGTCTGTTCATCATCATCCTCGACCGCGTGAGCACCATTGGTCTCCTACGTGCGCTCGGTGCCTCCAAATCCACTGTGACAAACATATTCATAGCCACAGCCATGCGACTTGTAGGATTCGGAATACTGATTGGCAACGTGGCCGGGCTTGGTTTGGCCGGGCTTCAGCAGATGTATGAGATAGTCCCACTCAATCCCGAGATGTATTACCTCGACCATGTACCGGTAGAAATCAATTGGGCAGCCATACTTGCCCTCAATGCCGGCGTAGTGCTTGCAGCATGGCTCATATTGATATTGCCGGCGCGCCTGGCTGCCCGGATTGACCCGTCTTCAACGATGAGGTATGAATAATTGACCGGTACTTAAACACAGATGTTAACGACATAAACCAATATAAAATGGAAGAAAACCGTCCCTTGATTTTAATTTCAAATGATGACAGTATCGACGCACCCGGCATACTGCGCCTTGTAGACTGCTGCCCGGAAAATGCCGATGTGATCGTCGTGGCTCCCGAGGTGCAGCAATCCGGCAAGTCGTCGGCTATCACCGTGGGTGCTCCGCTACGCATTTCCGCCAAGCCCGACTATCGAGGCGCGCGTATTTTCACCGTGTCCGGCACGCCGGTCGACTGCATCAAAATGGCATTTCATGCCATCGTACCGCGACGCCCCGACCTGGTGCTCGCCGGTATAAATCACGGTTCAAATTCCGGATGTAACGTAATTTACTCCGGCACTATGGGTGCCGTGACCGAGGGTTGCAACCAGGGTATCACTTCCTGCGGCTTCTCATTGCTGCAACACTCACTTGAGGCCGATTTCACCATGTGTATGCCGTTTGTACGTGAAATCATTGCAAAACTATTGGCAAATCCATTGCCGGACGGCGTATGTCTCAACGTCAACATCCCTGCACGCGTCACTCCGCTCGGTGTGCGCACATGCCGAGCAGCTCGAGGATATTGGACTGAAGAATACCGCAAGTACCTTGACCCGTCGGGCAATCCTTTCTTCTTGCTCACAGGACGATTTGTCAATCATGAGAAAGACGCCACTGACACCGACGAATATTGGCTCGACAACAAATATATAGCCATTGTGCCGGTGAATGTGGACTATACCGACCGCGATTACATCAAACCCCTCGGCGAATACTTCGACCTATGATAGTATTTCCGAACGCCAAGATAAACCTCGGGCTG
>CANSGE010000080.1 GCA_947646295.1 uncultured Bacteroidales bacterium | reverse complement strand
CGCGCTCACATCCAACAAGGGCAGCGAAGACTTCCAGATGATCACCGACGGCAACGGCCACCACGTATTCGAGCGCGTCGTGAAGCGCTCTCAGCACTGGGGCTCGCCCATCAATATGATGTACGTGGTAGGCGCCACACGCGGCGAACTCATCGCCGACGTCCGCGCTCTCGCACCGCGCAGCTTCTTCCTCGTGCCTGGTGTAGGCGCACAGGGCGGCAGCCTCGCCGAAGTGGTAAAGTACGGCATGATCGACGAATGTGGCCTGCTCGTCAACTCATCACGCGGCATAATTCACGCTTCTTCGGGCGACGACTTCGCTCAGGCTGCCGCCGACAAAGCCCGCGAACTCGCCCTCGAAATGGCCGGCTATCTCAATGCCCGCTGATCACCTGAGTTAATTTTTGCGAATCTTCGCCCGATTATCGAAATTTTTCTTTAATTTTGCGGCAACAATTCGTCATATACGTTTATTCTCAACTAACTAAACATACTGCAAAATGAATATCGACAACTACAATTTCGCAGGCAAGAAAGCCATCGTTCGCGTTGACTTCAATGTGCCCCTCGACGAAAACGGCAACATCACCGACGATACACGTATCCGCGGTGCTCTCCCCACTCTCAAGAAAATCCTCGCCGACGGCGGCTCTCTCATCATCATGTCACACATGGGCAAGCCCAAAGGCAAAGTCAACCCCAAGATGTCACTCGGCCATATCAAGGACGCCGTAGCCAAAGCTCTCGGCACCGACGTACAGTTCGCTCCTGACTGCGCTGCCGCTGCCGACATGGCCGCTGCCCTCAAGCCCGGACAGGCTCTCCTGCTCGAAAACCTCCGCTTCCACCCCGAAGAAGAAGGCAAACCCGTAGGCATCGATAAGGAAGATCCCGCATACGACGCTGCCAAGAAGGAAATGAAAGAACGTCAGAAAGACTTCGCCAAGACTCTCGCTTCTTACGCCGACGTATACGTAAACGACGCTTTCGGTACCGCTCACCGTCGTCACGCTTCCACAGCTGTCATCGCCGATTACTTCCCCGCCGACTCCAAGATGCTCGGCTACCTCATGGAAAAGGAAGTCAAGGCCGTCGACAACATCCTCAACAACATCAAGCGCCCCTTCACCGCTATCATGGGCGGATCCAAGGTGTCTACAAAGATCGGCATCATCGAAAACCTCATGGACAAGGTCGACAACCTCATCCTCTGCGGTGGTATGACATATACTTTCGCCAAGGCTATGGGCGGCAACATCGGCACTTCGCTCTGCGAGCTTGACAAACTCGATCTCGCTCTCGACATCATGAAGAAAGCCAAGGAAAAAGGCGTCAACCTCGTGCTCGGCACCGACTGCGTGGCTGCCGACGCTTTCTCCAACGACGCAAACACTCAGGTAGTGAGCGTGATGGACATCCCCGAAGGCTGGGAAGGCATGGATGCCGGCCCCGAAACACGCAAGCTCTTCGCCGAGACTATCAAACCCTCCAAGACCATCCTCTGGAATGGCCCCGCAGGCGTTTTCGAATTTGACAACTTCACCGCCGGCTCACGCGCTATCGCCGACGCCATCGTCGAAGCTACCAAGGACGGTGCATTCTCTCTCGTAGGTGGAGGCGACTCTGTGGCCTGCATCAACAAGTTCGGTCTCGCCGACGAAGTTTCATACGTATCTACCGGTGGCGGTGCACTCCTCGAAGCTATCGAAGGCAAGGTACTCCCCGGCGTAGCTGCTATCGAAGGCAAATAATCCCACTCCGTACATTTTAGTATCTTACATACACGCGCGCCGGAACTATTCATCCGGCGCGTTTGTTTTTCAAGCATGAATACCTGGATCACCGAACACCTCAACGACGACACCTCGCGCCTGCGTCTCAAATACGGCCACGAGCACGCCGACGACATTCTCCAGATCGAATGTCGCCGCAAATACGCCGCCAAACTCGGCGAAGTCATCTCGCTCTTGCCCGATTTCCGTTTCCCCACAGCTCTCTCGGGCGAACAAAGCACATCATGGGCACTCGCACGCTTCCATGCCTCCCTGCTCGAGCCGGGGCGCTCCGTGGTCGATCTCACCGCCGGGCTCGGTATCGACGCTTTCGCCATGTCGCGCCGCGGACTCTCAGTCACCGCCGTCGAGCGCGACCCTGCCGTCGCTCAGGCTTTGCGCGACAATTACGGCTCGCTCCCGGGATTTACCGTCGTCGAAGCCGACTGCCGCGACTTCCTCCGCGACTGCGACCGCCACTTCGATTACGCCTTCATCGACCCCGCACGCCGCAGCGCCGACGGCGGCCGCGTCTACGCCTTGGCCGATTGCGAGCCGGATGTGACGGCCATGCTCCCGCGCCTGCGGGAAATATGCGCCGAATTGGTCGTCAAGGCATCGCCCATGCTTGATATCACACACACTCTCGCGGCACTTCCCGATACCCGGCGCATGATAGTGCTCGGCACCACGACAGAGTGCAAGGAACTCGATTCCATCTGTCACTTCGGCCACGCGCCCGCCTCCGAGCCGTTCATCGAGGCCGTCACCATAGGCCCAGGAGTCGACAGCCGTTTCACATTCCGCCGCTCCGAAGAGACAGCCGCCACGGCATCCTACGCCATGCCCCGCGTCGGACAATACATCTACGAGCCCTACCCGGCCGTCATGAAATCCGGCGCCATGAAGCTGCTCAGCGCCCGCTACGGCCTGAGCAAATTCCACGCCAATACCCATCTATGGTTTGGCGAGGCAGGCATCGCCGATTTTCCCGGGCGCGCATTTGAGATCACCGAAATTCTCCCCTACGCATCAAAGCACATCAAGCGCTACCGCCGCAGCCATCCGCAGGTGAGCGTCACTACACGCAACTTCCCCGTCGGGGCCGACGCCCTGCGCGCCAAACTCGCCGTGCGCGAGGGCGGCTCGGAGCGACTCTTTGCCGTCACAACCCCCGATCCCTTGCTGATCACCACAAAAAAAGCCCCTTGAGGGGCTTTGAAAAAAGTTATTGCCCGAGGCAGGTCACATCATTCAGGCATCAGCACCAGCATACCCTCGGCGAGACTCTGCTCTACCTCGGCGCCCTTGGTGGCACCCACGATAGCCAGGCCGAATTTGATGGCCGACGACGGACCGTTGCCCGTGATGACATTGCCGTCGCGCACCACACGCTCGGCCTTGTGATTGGCCCCCCCGGCTTCAAGAGCCGGCTCAAATGACGGATAGCATGTGGCATCCTTGCCTTTGAGGATTCCGAGCGGCGCGAGCACCACGGCCGGAGCAGCGCAGATGGCTGCCACATGTCCACCGGCCTCGTAATGCCGCACGAGCAGGTCATTGAGCTCGGCACAGCGGTGCAGATTCTCCGCACCCGGCATACCCCCGGGGCAGATGAGCCAGTCGGCATCCGAGAAATCACATCCGGCCATCAGGATATCGGCCGCCGCGGTGATACCGTTGGCACCGGTCACCAGACGGTCCTTGGAAATCGATACGATAGTCACTTCCATACCGGCACGGCGCAGCACATCGGCGGTGGCGAGAGCTTCGATTTCCTCAAAACCCGTCGCTAAAAAAATATAATTTCTTTTCATCTTCGCTTATTTTGAAAGTTTATTCGCAAATATAACAATTATCCTGCGAAATAATCCGCCACGCTCAACATTTCTTTTCCACAATTTTGCTATTTTTGCGATGATGAAAAAAATGATCCTTTACATAGCGGCCCTGGCGTTGATACTGTCATCATGCCGCCGGGAGGAATACCGCACGCTCGAGGGTGCCGTATGGGGCACCGTCTACCATATCACCTACCGCGCCGACCGCGACTTGAGCGACTCAGTCACAGCCATGATGCGCCGGGTCGAATTGTCACTTTCCATGTTTGATCCCGCCTCCACTGTGTCACGCATCAATCGCGGCGAGACCTCCGAGGCCGACAGTATGTTTGCCGACGTCTACGCTCTCTCGGCGCGCGTCAACCGTCTCTCCGGAGGCTTCTTCGACCCAACGGTAGCTCCGCTGGTGGATCTATGGGGCTTCGGTCGCAAGGGCCGCGACTTCGCCGTACCCTCGCAGGCAGCCATCGACTCCGTGATGACCTATGTGGGATTCGCCCACACGGCCATGCACGGGCGGCAGGTGGTCAAGGACGACCCGAGGGTCGAATTTGACTTCTCCGCCATCGCCAAAGGCTACGGGGTAGACCGCGTGGCCGAGGCGCTGCGCCGCGCAGGGGCCACAGATTATATGGTGGAAATAGGCGGCGAAGTCGTGGCCGCCGGACTCAACCCGCGCGGAAAAGATTGGCGCATCGCCCTCGACGCCCCTCTGCCTACGGCTCCGGGCGACTCAATTTTCGACGTCATCCAACTGCGGAATCAAGCCGTAGCCACCTCGGGCAACTACCGCAATTATCACGATATCTCGCCCGACTCCGTATTCGGTCACACGATCAATCCTCTCGACGGACAAGCAGCCCGACGCATGTCACTGAGCGCGACCGTCATCGCCCCCACCTGCGCCTTGGCCGACGCTCTGGCTACTGCCTGCATGATGCTGCCGCCCGAGCGTGCCCTGGCCCTGGCCGACTCGCTGCCCGACGTACGGATCATCATCGTAAGTCTCGGGCCGGATGGCTGGACCACCCTGCAAGCTCCATGACGCATTTACCTAAGAGCAATGCTGGGGAATACATAAAGCGTCTTAAATCAAGGATTTAGTAATTCACTGCGCTTTCAGCCGCTTACCTTCTGTCCTCCCCGTGGATGCCGGTGCGGAAATTTTTCGTAACTTTGTCAAGCATCATAACCAATCCAACCAAAATCATACATAACCTTAAATAAATATGAATTTCAAATTAATACCCGTCATGGGCGCCCTGCTTGCCTCGGCAGCCGCCAACGCCCAGAGCGCACCCGCCATTCCGCGCGACGAAGCTATCGAAAAACAAGTCGAGGCCACCCTCGCCAAGATGACACTCGAAGAAAAAATCGGACAGATGACCGAAGTCGTTGTCGACATCATGGGTGCATATGACGCCAACGGACAATTCCAGCTCAACGAAGATGCCATGAAAACCATCTTCGGAAAATACAAGGTTGGCTCTGTGCTCAATGCCCCCGGCACCCGCGCCGTCGATCCCGAAAACTGGCGCCGCATCATAGGTCGCATCCAGCAGGTGTCGATGGACGAAATCGGTATTCCCACCATATATGGCCTTGACCAGAACCACGGCACCACATATACCTACGGCGGCACAATGCTCCCGCAGAACATCAATATCGCCGCCACCTTCAATCCGGACTTAGCCACCGAAGGCGCCCGCATGACCGCCTACGAGACCCGCGCAGCCGGCTGTCCGTGGTCATACTCCCCCACCCTCGACCTCACCCGCAATCAGGCATGGCCCCGCGTATGGGAAAACTTCGGTGAAGATCCATATCTGAGCGGTGTGATGGGCGCCGCGGTCGTACGCGGTTTCCAAGGCGACGACCCCAATCACCTCGGCGACAAGAACATCGCCTCCTGCGTGAAGCATTATATGGGCTACGGAGGGTCGTACAGCGGCAAAGACCGTGTGCCGGCATACATCTCCGAAGCCGACCTGCGCGAGAAGCATTTCGCCCCCTATCTCAACACGCTGCGCAACGGCGCGCTCTCGATCATGGTAAATTCGGCCTCGATCAACGGTGTACCTACCCACGCCAACTACCGCCTGCTCACCGAATGGCTCAAGGAAGAACCGCAGTGGGACGGCATGGCCGTGACTGACTGGGCCGATATCAACAATCTCTACACACGCGAGAAAGTTGCCGCTGACAAAAAGGAAGCCATCAAGATGGCTATCAACGCCGGCATCGACATGGTGATGGAGCCTTACGCCCTGGACTTCTGCGACCTGCTCAAGGAGCTGGTGGAGGAAGGCGAGGTATCGCAGGAGCGTATCGACGACGCCACCCGCCGCGTGCTGCGCCTCAAATACCGTCTCAATCTCTTTGAGCAGCCCATGCCCGAGGGGGATTACTCCAAATTCGCCTCCAACGAATTCCATGACATAGCCCGCAATGCGGCTGCCGAATCAATGGTGCTCCTCAAGAATACCGACGCTATCCTGCCGCTGCCCCAAGGCAAGAAAATACTCGTGACCGGCCCCAACGCCAACTCCATGCGCACACTCAACGGCGGCTGGACATACACCTGGCAGGGCAAGCTCCTCCCCACCGACTTTGAGGACTGCAACACAATCCTCGAAGCCATGCAGGCCCGCTTCGGCAAGGACAATATCCTCTACGAGCCGGGCGTGACCTACAACGACGAAGGCCTCTATTGGGAAGAAAACGAGCCTGATATCAAGGCTGCTGTGGATATGGCCGCCAATGCCGACTATATAGTGGCCTGCATCGGAGAAAACTCCTACTGCGAGACTCCCGGCAATCTCACCGACCTCACCCTATCGGCCAACCAGCTCGACCTGGTGAAAGCTCTCGCTGCCACATGCAAGCCCGTGGTACTCGTGCTCAACGAGGGACGCCCGCGCATCATCAGCACCATCGAGCCGCTTGCCAAGGCTGTGGTGGATATCATGCTGCCCGGTTCCTATGGCGGCGACGCTCTCGCCGATCTCCTGGCCGGCGACCGCAACTTCAGCGGCAAGCTCCCCGTCACATACCCGCGCGAGGTCAACTCCCTGGCCAATTACGACTATAAGGTGAGCGAGGAAATGGACAAGATGGAGGGCGCCTACGACTACGACGCAGTGGTATCGGTGCAATGGCCCTTTGGCTATGGCCTGAGCTACACCAACTTCGACTATGCTGATCTGCGCGCCGACAAGGCTACCTTCGGCCCCGACGACACGATCACTTTCAGCGTCGACCTCACCAACCGCGGCGACCGCGCGGGCAAGGAGACCGTAATGCTCTTCAGCTCCGACCTGGTAGCGTCACGCATCGTGCCCGACAACCGCCGCCTCCGCGCCTTTGAGAAGGTGGAACTGCAGCCTGGCGAAACCCGCACCGTAAGCCTGAGCCTCCCCGCATCCGAGCTGGCATACGTGGATGCCGCCGGCAAGTGGATTCTCGAAAAAGGCGATTTCAAGGTGCAGGTGGGCAATCAGGTCATCAACGTGAGCTGCGACGCCACCAAGGAATGGGCCACCCCCAACCGTTGAACGTCACCACTCGAAGGATATCGAGGCGCCAAGCGAATTGAGCGTCTGCGATCCTCCGTAATATGAATAATAGCTGCCTGAGGTGAGGAGCTGGTAAGTAAGGCCTATATTGATGGCCTGCTTAGGATTCTTGGCACTGACGGGGATGCGCACGCCGATGGACGGCCGCAGCAGGAATTGAGCGCTGTTGGTCATATAGTAATCATCGAATCGCAGATAGTCATTGCCAAGCAGCCAGCTCGCACCCAGCTTGATATCTATGAAGGCCGAGATGCCATTGGCGGTGCCCGAGCCGATATTGAAGCGGAAATCCGAGAAGATAGGCAGCATCACCTTAGTAGTACCGGAAGCCGAGTAGTAGCCGTCATCCCAGGCGCTACCCGGCCAATCCACCGGTCCGTCGGGCGCCTGCGACATCACCACATCCAGCCCCAGGCCGGCGCCCATGTAAAACCATGATGCGTATTGGAAGCCTTGTGTGGTGGAGATGCCGATGAAGTTGGCGCGGTTGTGTCCCACGCCGGCGAGACCATCGACATCAACGAAGCCTTTGTAACTGAACGAGCCTGACAGAGCGGGCGAAATCATGTTGGTAAGCTGGTTGGCCAGTTCGTAATACTGAGCGGATGCCGTGGCAGCCGAACCCAGAAGTGCTAATGCGATAATTGTCTTTTTCATAAATATATAATGCCTCCACGACACAATTTGTTTATAGACAAGGAATTCTAATTTTCAATTTTCAGTTTTCAATTTTCAATTGGGCTGCGCGCTTCTATAAAGACCTGGAAACAGAAGAGTTTTTAATTTTCAGAGTTCAATTTTCAATTGGCCTGCGTGCTTCTATAAGGACCAGGAAACAGGAGAGTTTTCAATTTTCAATAAAGCTATCGTTTTTCAGTTTTTCATGGTCAATTTTGAAGTAAGAGTATGGTAGCGGGGAGGTTGTTGAATACATGGAAAGCTACACCCCACCAAAACCCGAGGTTCAGACGGTAGTACGTGATAGTGCAACCTGCTAATAATGGGACGGATATCACGCATAGCATATAGGGCAGAAGCATGAGGCTGAAGGTTGAAAAGGCCATCATGTGCAGGAGTCCGAATGATATGGCTGATATCCACACTGCTGTCACGAAATATTTCGTTTTCAGGCGCCCCCAGTGTTGCTGAGAGGTGAGGTAATATATCAGACAAAATATCATGAGGGCGCAGGCTGCCAATATGAGTGCTTTGGGTAAGGATATTGCGGGCAGGCTTTGGAAAAAAATGTATGCGGGAATGGCCGCAGCTGCTATGGCTATCTGAATTTTTCGGAACGAGAGGCCCAGGCGGAATATACATTCTTCGAGTACGGGCGCTATGAGCAATACGAGGGCTATGGCGTAGCCTCCTGAGAAAAGGGAGGGCAGATTGGTGGGATCGCCTCCGAATTTGGTGAGTCGGGCCGGATCGATACCGTATCTTTCATAGATACAAGTACATGCAAATATGAGCAAGATGGCTAATATACGTGTGATAAGCCAAAATATGAATCCATAGCCTACAATCCATTTCTTAGAGTGGCAAGTGTAGTCGTCGGTACGCGATAGGATGAATTTCATGTCGAGGGTATTTATGATTCTTTCAACCAGGTTTGTATTTTGTTGATTTTCTTGATATTGGACCTGTATGCGAAGTATTCCATGAGGAAGCATACCGCAGTGAGGAGTGTGATAAAAGCAATCTCGACTGGCGTATATCGGACAGGCGAGACAAAGAGACCACATATGGTGAGCACTATGACGAATGCGCTTCCATATAGCTCGGCATTTCGATAGAAGCGTTTTACCGACACTATCCGACGTATGACCTGTATGGGTGAATCTTCGGCAAGATCAATCCGGCGCACTTTATGAATAATCCGGAGCATGGCCATTATGCCTGCGACAAAGAGTATGCAGAAGACTGTGAGCCACCATACGGGCATTTTTATGACTGCCCAAGATCTCGAGGTGGCGAGCAAGACGGTGGCTACGGTCACCAGGGCTATGCCCCACTGAAAGCGTTTAATGATGCAGCTTTTGACATCGTGTCTGAGATTGATCTTTTCAATATCTTCAGTGGGAAATGTACCTATCCGGGGTTCGATGGACTTCCATGCCGTTTTCAAATCGTCGAGTTGCATATCAAATCTCTTTTTTTGATGAAAGTTTTACTTTTATTCGTGATAAGCGTGACGCAACGGTGTTGCGCGGAATTCCGAGGTTTTGCGCGATTTCTTCATAGCTGAGTTCGTCGAGCCACATCAGTATTAGGGCTTTGTCGAGTGGATTGAGATGAGAAATGGCGGAATACAACCATTGCAGCTTTTGGATGGAGTCGTCATTGGTCTCGGCCTGAAAGTTTATACATGGTGTTTCGTCGAATGATACGGTATGTATTTTATTCAATGTTTTTCTAAGAGCGAGCAATGATGTGTTGATGCATACTTTGTAAACCCACGTGGATTCGGCGCATTGCCCGCGGAAGTTACCAAAGCTTTTGAATAGTGAAATCAATACTTCCTGCCGCAGGTCGTCAAATGGGACATCGGCAGTGGCGTAGAAGAAGCAGACACTGAAAATTATCTTTTCGTGCCGACGGACCATGTCAGTGAATTTACGATTATATTCGGTTTGTTGAGGCATCTGGTTTTCTGTATTTACAAAGTTAGTTGCTTTTTGGGGTAAATAGTTCCACAGCGGGGAGGATTTTTTTCTATCAATGACGGCCATAAAAGTATAAAGTTGAGCAGGGGCTCACAACATCGGTTCTCCGAACCTCCGGGTGAGGGGGATGGCTCTGGCCCCACCTGAAGGCGGGGTTTACCACAAGCTCGCGCCGTCCCGGCGCTCCGACGCGAATTTTATGACCGGGAAAAGACGGGAGAATTTTCAATTTTCAGTTTTCAATTTTCAATTGGGGCGGGTGGCTCAATCAAGACCAGAAAACAGGAGAGTTTTTAATTTTCAGTTTTCAATGGGCTGCGCGCTTCTATAAGGACCAGAAAACCATAAAACGTTAAGGTTGCGCGGGGAAGGGGGATGATATGGTGA
>CANSGE010000079.1 GCA_947646295.1 uncultured Bacteroidales bacterium | reverse complement strand
GCTTTTGTTTGAACTGACCAAATTTTTGTTCAAGTTTTAACAAAATTTTATTTTTCGCTTCGCTTTCGTTAGCGTTACTCCCGAAAAGCGAGTGCAAAGTTAGACCTTTTCTCTGAATCCTCCAAATATTTTCGCAACTTTTTTTATGCTAAAAAACATAGAAAATTTTCATATCGCTGATTATCAATGCAATACGATTTGAACTTTTTCGGCTCTGATTTGTTGCCGGCACGCTTCCAAATAATATTTTTACGTTTTGCACACTTTTTACCGTTTTGCTTTGTTATCTTTGTAAACATTTTAATGATATAAATAATATACAATGACTAACTTTGAAGATCTCGGGGTAAGAGAAGACTTACTCAAGGGAATCACAGAAATGGGATTCGAACATCCGATGCCCGTACAAGAAAAAGTGATCCCGACTCTCCTTACCGGCGACCATGACCTCGTGGCTCTCGCGCAGACCGGCACCGGCAAGACCGCAGCCTTCGGCCTCCCCGTAATACAACGTATAAACACACACGAACGAGTGCCTCAGGCGCTCATCCTCGCTCCTACCCGCGAATTGTGCTTACAGATCGCCGGCGACCTCGCCGACTTTTCAAAATACGTACCCGACCTGAGCATCCTGCCCGTATACGGCGGATCAAGCATCGAGAGCCAGATACGCGCGCTGCGCAACGGCGTACAGATAATCATTGCCACACCTGGCCGACTCATCGACCTCATCAAACGCGGGGTGGTGAAACTCCAGGACGTGCACACCGTAGTGCTTGATGAAGCTGATGAAATGCTCAATATGGGATTCGTCGACTCCATCAACGACATCCTCAGCCATGTGCCCGACGACCGCAAGATGCTGATGTTCTCTGCCACGATGCCCGCGGAAGCGGCCAAGATAGCCAAGAAATACATGCACGACCCGGAAGAAATCGTCGTAGGCACTCGCAACGAAGGCGCAAAGAACGTGCGACACATATATTATATGGTAAACGCGCGCGACAAATACCTCGCGCTGAAACGCATCGCTGACGATTCGCCCAATATCTACGCGATCATATTCTGCCGCACGCGCCGCGATACGCAGGAAATCGCCGACAAACTCATAGCCGACGGATACAATGCCGACGCCCTGCACGGCGATCTCTCGCAGCAGCAGCGCGACATCGTGATGAAGAAATTCCGCGACCGCGTAATCACGATGCTCGTGGCTACCGACGTAGCGGCCCGTGGACTCGACGTCGACGACCTCACCCACGTAATCAACTACGGGCTGCCCGATGATACTGCCGTATATACCCACCGCTCGGGCCGTACCGGACGAGCCGGCAAGACTGGCGTGTCAATCGCCATCATCCACTCGCGCGAAAAAGGCCGCCTGCGCGAAATCGAGCGGATAATCGGTAAAAAATTTGAGCGCAAGGAAGTGCCTACGCCCGAACATATCATCGAAAAGCAGCTCTACAATCTTGCCGACCGCCTCGAACGCGTCGAAGTAAACGAAGAGGAAATCAACAAATATCTCCCCGGCGTACTCAAAAAGCTCGCATGGCTGTCCACCGAAGACTTGCTCAAACGCGTTCTCTCTCTCGAGTTCAACCGTCTCCTCAATTACTACAAAGACGCCCCGTCTATCGACTTCATCGACGAAAAGCCCACAAAAGAACGCAAAGAGCGCCGCGACCGCACGCCACGCTCCGAAGCCGACAAAGACCGCCGAACAGCCGAAAAAGGCATGGCCCGAATATACGTCAACGCCGGTAAGGCCGACGGCTTCTTCGCCGGAAACCTCATCGAGGCTCTCAACCATAACGCCCCCGGACACCGTATCGACGTAGGCCGAATCGACCTCATGCCGTCATACTCACTCTTTGATGTCAAGAAGGCCGACGCACGCCGTGCCGTCGAAGCCCTCACCGGAGCCGACTTCTTCGGCAAGCGCCTGTACAGCGAAGTGGCCGAAGCCGACAAGGACTACTCTTCAGCTTCGGGCCGAAAAGCCAAAACCTCCGACCACCCTTCACGCCCAAAAAACAAGAAACAAAAAAAATAATGCTCCGTACAGCCATACTTTGTATAGCCACACTGTGCGCGTCGATTCTATCGGCACGCACAGTTTCTGATTTTTTCACCACGGCTCCCGACGCCATCGTGCGCCTGCTTCCGCAGTCGGTGCGCCTCGATATGCTCGACTATTACCACTTCGGCTCCGATAAAGCCTCGCGCAACACCCTCGGGGGCGATGCCCGCATCCTCGCCGAGACAGAGCGCTCGCTACGCTATCAGCTCGCCGACAGTGTCGATGTACAGCTCGCCATGATGTGCAATGCCTCCGATACCACCCTCGCCATAGTCGAGACCATCAAGACACCCGCCCCCGACTCGCGTCTCACATTCTACTCCTCCGGGTGGCAGCCACTGCGCGGGGGCATCGAGCTTCCGTCCTACTCCGATTGGCTCACGCCCGAGGGCGAAGCAAATTCCTCGAGCCTCGACGTACTCTTGCCGTTCATCATGGTGAAAGCCGACTTTTCCGACGATGCCTCGACGCTCACCTTTTCGCCGCAGATCGCACAGATGCTCGACGAAAACGACTTCAACGAGGCAAAAACTTGGATAAAACCGGAAATTTTACGAGATTTGCGTAATAATTTCCCTAAAAAATGAGCGAATCTCAGGCAATCACACTCCGCGAATTCAACGACCGCATCAGCTCTGCCCTCAATCACGCCTCGGGGCTGCATGACGTGTGGGTCGTAGGCGAGACAAGCGACGTACGCACATCCGGCGGCCACTGCTATCTGGAACTCATCGAGAAAAATCCCGAAACCGGTGTCCCCGTGGCTCGCATGAGAGCCACCATCTGGGCATCCCGCTACACCTACCTCGCAAATAAGTTTCTGCGCGAGACCGGAGCCGCATTTGCGTCAGGCATCAAGGTGATGCTATGCGTCACCGCGTCATTCCATCCGGTATACGGCCTCTCGGTCAACGTCGCTGACATCAATCCCGCTTACACTCTGGGCGATCTCCAGCGACGCCGCATGGAGATGATACGCCGCCTCACCGACGAAGGTATCATCAATCTCAACCGCGAATTGCCATGGCCCGACGTGCCGAGCCGCATCGCAGTGATATCAGCCCGCGGTGCAGCCGGCTACGGCGATTTCATCAATCAGCTCTATCACAACCGCTACCGCCTGCGCTTCAGCACCACACTATTCCCGGCCGTAATGCAAGGTGAGGGCGCACCGTCCTCACTGCTTGCCGCATTGGAGCGCATCGCAGCCCGGCAGGAAGATTTTGACGGCGTCGTCATCATCCGCGGAGGTGGCGCCACGGGCGACCTTGCCACATTCGACCACTATGAGCTGGCCGCGCACATCGCCATGTTCCCCCTGCCGGTCATCGTAGGCATCGGCCACGAGCGCGACATCACTCTGCTCGACTACGTGGCCAACATGCGCGTCAAGACCCCCACCGCCGCTGCCGAATGGCTGATAGCACGCGGAGCCGACGCTCTCGCCCGCCTGCAAAAAATCGCTGCCGACATACGCCTCATCGTCACCGAGCGCGTGGCCCTCGCGCATCGCCGCCTTGAATACTGCACCGGTCAGCTGCCGCTGCTCGTCCGCGCTCGCCTCGATCGTGCCGCCATGCAGGTCGGCCCCATGCTCGTCCGCGACATATCATCGCTCATCCGCTACAAACTCGACCGCCGGGCCGATCACCTCCGCCAAGCCGAGACTCTCATCGACGCCCTCTCGCCGCAAGCCACCCTCCGCCGTGGTTTTTCAATCACCCGCGTCGACGGCCGGGCCGTCACATCTCCCGACGACATCCCACCCGGAGCCCAAATCGTCACATCTCTCGCCAAGGGCGAATTCACATCAATAAAACAGTCATAAAAATGGAAGAAGACCTCACATACAACCAAGCCTCCGCCGAATTGGAAAAAATTCTCACCGAGCTACGTTCCGACGGCTGCGACGTCGATACCCTCGCCTCAAAATCAGCCCGCGCTGTAGAGCTTATCAAATTCTGCCGCGGGCGCCTTACCGCCACCGACAAAGAAATAGCCGACATCCTCCAGACACTCCAAGCCCCCGAACAATGAAACAATATCTCGACCTGCTCACCCACATCCTCGAAAACGGCACCGACAAGGCGGACCGCACCGGCACCGGCACCCGATCCACTTTCGGATATCAGATGCGTTTTGATCTCAGCGAGGGCTTTCCGCTCGTCACCACCAAGAAACTGCATCTCAAATCCATCATCCACGAGCTTCTATGGTTTCTCAAAGGCGACACCAACGTTAAATACCTTCAGGACAACGGAGTGCGCATCTGGAATGAATGGGCCGACCCCGACGGCAACCTCGGCCCCGTGTATGGAGCACAGTGGCGTTCATGGCCCGACTACGACGGCTCCACTATCGACCAGATCCGGAATGCCATCAACGACATCCGCAACAACCCCGATTCACGCCGTATCATAGTCAGTGCATGGAATGTAGCCCAGCTCCCGCAGATGGCTCTCGCCCCCTGCCACGCCTTCTTCCAGTTCTACGTAGCCGACGGACGCCTCAGCCTGCAGCTTTATCAGCGCAGCGCCGATTCATTTCTCGGCGTGCCGTTCAACATCGCTTCATACGCCCTTCTCACCATGATGGTGGCACAGGTCACCGGACTCCGTCCCGGCGATTTCATCCACACCATCGGCGACGCCCACCTCTATCTCAATCACCTCGACCAGGCTCGCCTGCAATTGTCACGCGATCCCCGACCGCTGCCCCGCATGATCATCAACCCCGATGTGCGCGACATCGACGATTTCAAATTCGAGGATTTCCGTCTCGAGGGATATGACCCCCACCCGCACATCAAAGCAGAAGTTTCAGTATGAGCCATATCACTATCATTGCAGCCGTTGCACGCGACGGTGCCATAGGTCGCGCCGGCGATCTCGCCTTCCACATATCAGCCGACCTGAAGCATTTCAAAGCCCTCACATCAGGGCACACCGTGGTGATGGGACGCAAGACATTCCAGTCGCTCCCCAAAGGAGCATTGCCCGACCGGCGCAACATTGTCATCACACGCGACAGCTCTTTCAGCGCTCCCGGCATCGAAATCGCCGGCTCCATCGCAGAAGCCATGGACATGGCCGCCGGCGAGGAGATATTTATAATAGGTGGAGGGGAGATTTACCGCCAGACACTACCGCTGGCCGCCCGTCTCGAAATCACCCATATCGATGCAGCATGCCCCGGAGCCGACACCTTCTTCCCGGAAATTGCCCCCGCAGACTGGTCCGTCGACGCCACTCCCGCCGCCACAGACGAGCGCACCGGCCTCCCCTACCGCTTCGCCACATATACACGTGCCTGCAAAGATGAAACCCCGCACTGAGCGTCTGTCCAACATCGAATTGCTCCGCATCATCAGCATGCTCATGATCCTGCTCGTGCATGCCGATGGCGCCTCCCTCGGCCTCCCCGAGCCCGCAGGACATCTCGCCGCATGCACCGCGCGTGACATCTGGCGGCTGGCCGTGGAGTCACTCGCCATCATCGGTGTCAACTGTTTCACCATGATATCCGGCTATTTCGGCATCCGGCTCCGCTGGCGCGGGGTGCTCACATTCCTCTTTCAGTGTGCCTGGTATTCCGTAGGCATCTACACCTGCCTCGCTCTGCTCTTCCCAGCCAAGGCAAGTCTTCAGGGATGGCTGGAGAGTTGGCTCGTGATATCGCATACCGATCTCTGGTACGTACCGGCCTACTTCTGCCTGATGCTCCTCAGCCCGATACTCAACGCCGGCCTCGACGCACTTGACCGACGCACTTACCGCGCGATCCTGGCTGTATTCACACTGCTGACATGCTGGAGCGGATGGTGGTGGGGTGCTTCGTTCAATCCCACAGGCTACACCGTCATGCAGCTCATCTACATCTACACCCTTGCACGCTATATCCGCCTGCACACATCCGGTGAGACATCGGGCCCGCGACGCCGCACATATATAATAATGTACGCGTGCGCGACCCTGGGCATATTCATCTCGGCGCTGTATCTGCCGTCGCTCCGGGCCTTCGCCTACAACTCACCCTTCGTCATCGCAGCTTCCGTGGCGCTTTTTCTCGTATTCCGGGCCATCACACTCCGCTCCCCGCTCATCAACTACACCGCCCGCTCAGCCTTCGCCGTCTACCTCATCCACAAGGCTCCTCTTGTGTGGGGTGGCATCATGAAGCCGTCAGTCATCGCTCTCTGGCATGAACAATCACTCACCCTTTTTACGTTTTCAGTAATAGGTATCGTGATCGGCATCTACGCTTTCACCATGCTCATCGATATTCTGCGCCGCAAAGTGAGCCAACTGATATTTCGGTAATCGCCGAAAAAAGCATACCTTTGTATCACCTATGCAAACTGACAAATACAACTTCGACTGTGTCGTCGACCGTCGCGACACATGTGCTACCAAAATAGATGAAATGGACGAGAAGTTCGGCCGCCACGACTTGCTCCCCTTTTGGATTGCCGATATGGATTTCGAGGCCTGTCCGGCCATCATCGAGGCCCTGCGCAATCGTCTCAACCATGCCGTATTAGGCTACACGATGCCTCCCGAGCACTTTTGGGGCAGCATTCGCCGCTGGCTCAGCCAGCGCCATGGCTGGGACGTAGGCGCCGATGAGATCACCTTCATCCCCGGCCTGAAGAAAGGGCTCGGGCTCTGCATCAATTTCTTTACACGTCCCGGCGACAAAGTCGTCATCCAGCCGCCCGTCTACCACTCATTCCGGTCTGTCATCGAGGGAAATGGCCGCACCGTCGTCACCAACCCCCTCATCCGCGACGCCAATGGCGATTACCGCATGGACATCGATGGCCTCCGCGAAGTGATCGCACGCGAGCAGCCACGAATGATGATTCTCTGCAACCCCCACAACCCCATCGGTATTCAGTGGGACGCCGAATCCCTTGCCGAAGTCGCATCAATATGCCGCCGGGCCGACATGGTGCTCCTATCCGATGAAATCTACGGCGACATGATGCTCGGCGGCGTGCGCCACATCCCCACGGCATCCGTGTCACAGGATGCCGCCGAGGTGACACTCACCCTCGGTGCTCCATCCAAGACATTCAACATTCCGGGCATCGTCAGTGCTTGGATCGTCGCACGGTCGCCTCGCCTGCGCAAGCCGCTCTTTGATTGGCTCGCAGTCAACGAGTTCAATGCTCCTCCCATCGCAGCCATGGTAGCCACCGAGGCGGCCTACGAAAACGGCGCCGAATGGCTAGATGCAGCCCTTGCATACCTCCAGCAAAACGTCGACCACGCCGCCGACTTCTTCGCCCGCGAGCTGCCGGCCGTACGCATGCACCGCCCCCAGGCATCCTTCGCCGTGTGGCTCGACTTCAACGGCCTCGGCCTCAGCCGCGAGGACCTCGTCAAGCTCCTCGTCAGCCGCGCCCACCTCGCCCTCAGCGAAGGCTCCACCTTCGGCATCGAAGGCAGCGGATTCATGCGCATGAATATCGGCGTACCACGCTCCATCCTCGACCTCGGCCTCAAGCGCCTCCGCTCCGCCATCCGTTCGCTCGAAGCCGGCGATAGCATCGACCGCGAATGCTCACGCCGCGTCCCATTCGCCAAGATGCACGGACTCGGCAACAATTTCGTATATGTCGACTGCATGCAGCAGCCCGTCGATGGCCTCTCCTCTCTCGCCATCGAGATGAGCCGCCGTCACACAGGCGTCGGCACCGACGGCATCATCGCCATCCTGCCGAGCGAAGTGGCCGATTGCCGTATGCGCATTTTCAACGCCGACGGCTCCGAAGCTCAGATGTGCGGCAATGGCATACGTTGCGTGGCAAAATACATCTTCGACAATAAAATCGTCGATAAACACCGTCTATCCATCGAAACTCTCAGCGGAGTCAAGACCGTAGAAGTCCACACCGACTTTGCCGGACAGACCGAGACCGTCACCGTCGACATGGGCGCTCCCGTCTACAATCCCGGAAGCATCCCCGTCCGCTTCGGGGGCGACGCCATGATCGAGCAGCCCGTAGGCGTCGGCATGGACACTCTCGCAGTAAGCGCCGTATCCATGGGCAATCCTCACGGAGTAGTATTCGTCGACAACTTCGACGACGAAATTGTCACCACGCTCGGCCCCGTACTCGAAAAACACGAGATCTGGCCTGAAGGTGCAAACATCGAATTTGTCCGCGTCGACGACCCTCATACCCTCTCCATGCGAGCATGGGAGCGCGGGGCCGGCGAGACCATGGCCTGCGGCACAGGTGCTTGCGCCGCAGCCGCGGTAGCCGTCCGCACCGGGCGAGCACACTGGCCCCTCACTGTCGCACTCATGGGAGGCAGCCTTCTTATCGACATCGACTCCGCCACAGGGCACATACTCATGACCGGTCCGGCCGTCACCGTCCTCACCGGCGAATTTCAGATCTGACATATGCAAAAGACAATATACCTTGCGGGAGGATGCTTCTGGGGCACCGCCCATCTCTTCTCCCTTGTCCCGGGCGTCATCAGCGCCACAGCCGGATACGCCAACAGCGACGTCCCCGACCCCACCTACGAGCAGGTATGCACTGGCCGTACTGGAGCCGCCGAGACCGTCCGCATTGACTTCGACGATACAGCCGTCAGCCTCACCGACCTCCTCATGCTTTATTTCCGCAGCATCGACCCCCTGGCCATCAACCGTCAGGGCAACGACATCGGCACCCAATACCGCACAGGCATCTACTATACCGACCCCGCCGACCTCACAGTCATTGAGACACTCCTCGCCACATTGCAGCGCAGATACGACCGCAGGATTGCCATCGAATGTTGTCCGCTCCGCAACTTCTATCCTGCTGAAGAATATCATCAGCACTATCTTGAGAAGAATCCGCAAGGATATTGTCACGTTGATCCGGCCCTCTTCCGCGAGGCGCGCGCCCTCCGCAGCCACCACCCCGCCTCTCCCTCGCCCGATAAGGAAGCACTGCGCCGCCGGCTTACCCCACTGCAGTGGGAAGTCACTCAGAACGGCGCCACCGAGCGCCCCTTCACCAACGAATACGATCACGAATTCCGGCGCGGCATTTACGTCGACATCACCGACGGCACACCCCTCTTCCTGTCCACCCGCAAATACAATTCCGGATGCGGCTGGCCCGCGTTCACGCGCCCCATCGATCCCTCGCTTATCGACGAGCACACCGATACCTCCTTCGGTCGCATCCGCACCGAGGTACGCTCATCCTCATCCGGCGCCCACCTCGGACACGTCTTTCCCGACGGCCCTGCATCCGAAGGCGGCCTCCGCTACTGCATCAACTCCGCATCCCTCCGCTTCATACCTGCCGAAGAGATGGACGCCCGAGGCTACGGTGACTATCTCCATCTGCTCGACTCCTGACAAGCACCCCGAGTGAGAGAACTCGCGTATCACTCATTCTCCTCGTCAAGGCCTCCGTCCTGATAGTCACGGTACACCTTGTACGTCCATATAGCATAGAAAATCACAAAAAGGATAGCCACCACCCCTGCGCAGCCTCGCATGAAAAGCATCGCACGCAGTGAGAGCTCATCCATCCATACTATCATAGCTATCAGTATAGCCAACAGGATTGATATCAGTACAATACAGGTATATTTCCAGTATTTGAAGCGCCGGGCCTTGTACATCCGGTTGATTTCTTCACGGCGCCTCCAATAATTTCCCATAAATCTCATTATTATTTACAGCTGCAAATATACATAAAATTCCATCCCCTGCAAGCACGATGAGGTGTCATAAGCACTTATGACACCTCATCGCTATACAATATGGTTGAATGTCAGCGTAGCCTACTGCTCGGCATAGCTGAGTACGGTAGGCGACTCGACATCGACACCATACTCTTTGGCACGCGCCAAGATTGCACGCGCCAGTTTCGGTTTCAAATTTTCAGGACAATATCTGAAATAAGCCTCCGCCGCACGCACATGAGCTGCATCCGGCATTGGATATTCGCGGCGCTCCGGCAATCCGTATACCGAATCCGGAAGCACTTTACGTTCATCGTGAGTCAATCTATCATTCATAATATCCGCTTTTCAAATAAAAACGCCCGTCAACCCGAAAAGTTGCAGCCCGATTTGCAAAACTTCAAAATTATCCCTACCTTTGCACTGATAAACCGTTCGGGGCGTAGCGCAGTCCGGTAGCGCACCTGGTTTGGGACCAGGTGGTCGCA
>CANSGE010000078.1 GCA_947646295.1 uncultured Bacteroidales bacterium | reverse complement strand
ATGTATCAAAATAGGTCGACAAGCGTTTTGTCGACCTATTTTTATGCCCTTCAATACTTATAATTTACTCGGCGATATCCCGAATTGCTTCTTGAAGCACGTACTGAAATATTTCGGATCGGAGAAGCCCACCATATAGGCGACCTCACTGATATTGTAGCGTTTGGTAGCCAGCAGCTGACGGCCGTGATTGAGACGGATTGCCCGGATATATTCGTTGGGTGATTGGCCCGTGAGCGACTTCAGTTTATTATACACCGACGTTCGGCTCATATTGAGTGTCGAGCACAGATCGCTCACCGAGAAGTCGGGGTCGGCGAGGCCTGATTCGATTGTCGTGTTGACTCTGGCCATGAATTCGCGGTCGAGTTCGTTTGTGAAATCCTCATCATTGACACGTGCATCATCCGATATCATACGCCCGTACAGCTCGCGACGGCTCTTTATTATATTATGTATACGCGCTTTGAGCACAATGATGTCGAAAGGTTTCACCACATAGTCGTCGGCATGTGATTCGAGACCGGCCACTATATCCTCGCGGCTGGCCAATCCGCTCAGCAATATCACAGGTATGTGGCTGGTGGCCATATCGGTCTTGATGAGGCGGCACAGCTCATCGCCGCGCAATTTCGGCATCATCACATCGGTGATGATCAGATCGGGGCTTTCATTGCGTATGAAGTCTATCATCTGCAGGGGGTCGGATGAAGCCACCACATCATACTCGTTTTCGAGCGATTTGCGCAGATATTCGAGCATATCGCGGTCATCCTCAAGTATCAGGATACGGCTGCGGGTCGATGCCTCGGGCGCCGTCACCTCAGCCGCCTGGCTGCTCTCGGCCACACTTGATACGGGAGTTGACTTTGAAATGTATTTTTGTGGATAGTTGTACGGCAGCGTCACGATAAATGTCGTACCCTCACCCTCCTTGCTCTCGAAGGTGATTTTGCCCAGATGCTTCTTGGCATGGCGCCCTGTGATGAGGAGTCCCACCCCCATACCTGAACGGTCGATTTCCACAGCCTCGAGCGCGCGGTGACGGTTTTTGAAAATATAGCGCGCATCCGCCGCCGAGATGCCGATACCCGTATCTATCACACGCAGGCGCCAGTGACGTTTGTCCACAGGCTCCGCCTGCAAGCTGATTCCTCCGGATTCGGTATATTTTATCGCATTCGAAATGAGATTGTCCACTATATGTCCGAAAATCACCGGATCGAGCATCACATCATGCAACTCCGGTGAGGTATGGCACGAGAGCGTCAGCCCCTTGAATTTTGCAAGCATCGAGTATTCCTCGACTTTCACCTGCAGAAATTCATCGATATCGGTCTTGACCACTTGCAGCCTGCCTCCATTTGTAGCTGTTTCGGAGCGCACATCGAGCATTTCGCCGAGCATGCCCATCATCTTGTCGATATTCATGCGTGCCTTGGCCAGATTCTCCCGAGCCTTGTCCGTTAGCCCCTTTTCCATCTCCACATTGAGCAGCGGAGCCTTGATCATCGACATCGGAGTGCGCATATCATGTGCTATGGAGGCAAACGAATCGATCTGCGCCCACACGCGTTTGTCGCGTGCGCGCTGCCGCAGGTGCACAAACAGCAGCACCGCCATACCGCCGAGCAGCATCACATACAATATGATGGCCCAAGGCGAAAACCACCACGGATGATTTATGCGGATGGTGAGCACACGCTCACCCACAGGGTTTCCGGTATAGAGGTCGATGCCACGCACACGGAATGTATATTTGCCCGGATCGAGGTCCGTATAGCGGGCCGAATGACTGCCGTCGGCCATGTGGTAGTCTTTGTCATAGCCTTCAAGCATATATTCATAGTTGACACGCTGAGGGGCGGCGAAATCTATCACCCCGAAATCAATCTCAAATGTATTCTGCTTGTACGTAAGCTCGATCTCATCGGTGAGATTGATGTTGCGGCTGAGTGTCCCGGTGTCATAGTAAGGTATGACACTCCGGCCATTCAGCTTGAAGTCGCTGAACATAATGCGGTCATCAGCTATAGGCCTGAAGTCTGTCTCAGGTTTGAACTCGAGAGAACCGTCAGCCGAGCCGAGCATCACCACATCGTCATGGGTCACTATACCGGCCATCGGGTTGTAGCCGCTCACGTCGGCTCCTATGGCATAGGTGTACTTCGCAAAGCTGTCATTCTCCCGGTTGTAGCGGTAGATATCAGTCTCGGTGCACACCCAGTAAATATTGTATTTATCGCGCACGATCGTGTAGACGGTATTCGAAGGCATCCCGTCGGCGGCTGTGTATCGTCGCGCCGTGCCGCTTTTGCGGTCATATCGGATCAGCCCCTCGCCGGTCGAGCCTATCCACACCACATCATCCTCGGGGTCAACCAACAGCGAGCGTATCGGATATTGGATGCTTATGGTATCAAAGCGTGTGGTCCACACAAAACGGTCAGTCTCGGCCACATATCGTCCGAGACCCTTGTTACCTGCGAAAATCGGTTCGCCGTTTTTATCACCCACGATGGCGGCCACACAATCCTCATCATAATATTTGTAGGAATCAGTCGCGGGATCGTATCGAGTAACGGTGCCGTTGATTCCCCCTACCCACATGCGGCCGCGATTGTCGCGGAAGCTCGCGAAAATATATTCACTCCCGAGCTTATCGAGCCGTGTGACCTCACCCGTGCTTTTGTCTATCACACTCACCCCCTCGCCATAAGTACCTGCCCAGATACGTCCCCGGGCGTCTTCCGAGATTGAGAGCACCACGCGCGACATATATTTCTGCGGCTGCATGTAGTGTTTCCACTGATCAGTGCGGCGGTCATGGGCCGACACACCTTTGTCCGTGCCGTACCATATTATCCCCTCGCTGTCCTCGAAAATCACATTTATATAATTTGAATTGAGTGAGGCTGCGTTGCCCGGCTCGGCCACACGCACCGACACGCCATTTTCACCCGAAGGTATATAGTTGAGTCCGCTGTGGCTCGTAGCTATCCAGATGCCTTTCTGCCGATCAACGTGGATTCCGGTGATGGTATTGCCCGAGAGTCCGGCATCGCCCGATTCGTCTTCTGAAAGGTGCTCGAGCAGCTTGCCTGATTCGATATCTATACGGTACACACCGGCGCCGTCGACGCCCACGAGCACCGAGCCGTCGCCATATAGCGCGAGGTCATTGACCGGGATGGGCGGTATTTTATATGAAAATTCGCTTTTTCGCGCCTTACGCGCGTTTACCTTGTAAATTCCCGAAGAAAAAGTACCCACTACCGCCTCATCTCCCGCTACTGCGAGTGAGCGGATATAGTCGTTGGCCGTGCCACCCACGGGCGTCGCTGCATAGCCATGCCTGCGGTCGAGCACATGGAGCCCGTGGTCGGTACCGGCCAGCACATAGTCACCGGCAATTGCCACTGCAGTCACGAGATTGCCACCGAGCGCTATCAGTTCGGCATTTTTAGCTTTGTCTATCCGGTACAGACCCGCTCCTGTGGCAACCAGCACATTGCCGTCGTGGAGAAAATCAAAGTCGTATATCGAAAGGCTGTCGCCCCCTATCGAATACTCACAGATAAAATTGTCTATGGTGCGGTCGTAGCGCAAAAATTTGCCTGAGCGCAGTCCGAGCCACAGTTCGCCATCAGGCGATTGTTGCAGCGACGTCGACGACAGGATATGGTCGTTTGATTTCTTGATTATTTCAAGGTCATAGTGTTTGATCCGGCGGCCGTCAAAGCGGTCCATCCCGGCATTTGTGCAAATCCAGATGAAGCCGTCACTGTCCTCGGCGACTTCGTACACCAGACGGCTTGATATGCCGTCGGTCACATTGAAATGACGGACAGCCCCGGCCGACATCAACGTGCCGGCCAGCGCTGTCACGAAAAATAGCAGTCGTTTGATTTTCACTTTTTGAGAATTGATGTAACACTGTGAGCCGGACCCACGAAGAGGCGGGCTCTCACATCAGCGGCATCTCCGGCATCGAATGCACCCTCGTAGAGCGCACTCTCACGCGTCGGCTCGGTGCCGTCGAGAGTATAGCGGATTTCGCCGTAGCCGTAAGCTTCGTTCATTTCCACCTTTCCATTGTTGATACGGATACCCGGCTGACGCAGATAGAATTGCGTCCCTTCATCAGCCCAGCGTTGCATCTCGGCCGTGAGTGCTCCGAAGTATTCGGCATCGCCAAGTGTAGGTGTGATATTGTGTGCACGTTCAGCCAGGCCGAGTAGCTTGGGCAATATGTATCGCTCTACCATTCCCATCGAGCGCACTGTCTCGGCGAAAAGATGGCCCGAGATACCCACTACGTTGGCCTGAGTGGCTGCGTCGCCGGGGCAAAGTACATCCACGGTGGCGTGCAGCGGGCGGAATTCATCCACAAGGCCGCCCCATGTCAGGCCGGGTTCTTCGGGATGTGTGGTGGCTGTCTGGTCAAAATAGAGATAATCGACGTTGCTCAAAATCACAGGATAACCTTTTTCAGCCATTTTAGCGCCTTGAGTTCCGGCATTTGTCCACGAATTGACTGCCATCACCACAGGTTGCACCGTAGCGTTGTACGAATCCGCGTGATCAAGGGCGATTTCCTGCCAGCCCGCGATTTTCAGGCCGCGCTCGGCTGCAAGCTTGGCAACACGTTCCACAAAATACGCATGCAGCTCGCGCTGGTCGGTCAGGCCATTGTCTGCCATGAATTTGTTGGCGATATCGCTGCCGTCCCAAGCATGGGCAGGCACTTCGTCACCGCCGATATGTACGGGCGCCATCTCCACGCCGGCTTTTTTATAGATAGCCATGAGATCGTCCATCACTATACCCCAGAATTTATAGGGGCCTTCGAGTGCGGGATTCATCAGATTGTCGTGGAAATCCTGAGCGGTGGTATATTTTGAAGTGTCACCGTCATGGATCAGGCGCAGTGAAGCGTCGCCGGTAGTTTTGTAGCGGTGTTCCATTGCACGGATAGCTGCGCGGCTGTGTCCCGGAGTGTCAAATTCGGGTATGATCGTCACACCTAAGCCATCGGCATATTGAAGCAGCTCTACGAAATCATCCACGGTATAGAAGCCGTTGGCGGGAGTGTCCGTAGCATCAGGATTACCGTCGCCGCTGTAGATCTGTTTGAGGAATGGCACATCATCGCTGACGGTGTAGCCGCGCCGGCTGCCCACGGCGGTGAGCTCGGGCAACGACGGCATCTCTACGCGCCAGCCCTC
This sequence comes from uncultured Bacteroidales bacterium, assembly GCA_947646295.1. Lineage (GTDB taxonomy): Bacteria > Bacteroidota > Bacteroidia > Bacteroidales > Muribaculaceae > CAG-873. The sequence goes on along the minus strand of CANSGE010000078.1, from coordinate 5,114 downwards.
GTCGTCGCCGATATGGAAATGCAGCACGTTGAGTCCGTACCGGGCCATGAGATTGATGATCTTCTTGGCACCTTCCTTGTCATTGAAGTTACGCACCACATCAAACATGAATCCGCGGTAGCTCAGGTCGGCCCAGTCTTCGAGAGTGGCCGAGGGCACCATTCCGCTTGCATCGGCACTCTCGTCGAGGCGGCGTTCGAGCATATTCTTGATCGCTGCGGGATGTTTGCTGTTGGTATATACCACAGCTGTGTCGCCGGTGATATCCACGCGATAGTAGTCGGTGCGGGCGTCACTGAGCGTAGCCATCCGCAGCACCGGGCGCTTGATCATATTACCTGTGAGTGTAACTGATTTCGGTGTGGGTATCTGCATGTAAGCTCCGGGGCGCCATTGGCTGCGGAGGCTGTCGTTGATTACCCAGGCCTCCTCACCGTATATCATCGGGTCATGGTCCTGGCCGGGTACCAGCCATTGCTCGGGACGCGATGTGATGGGCCGGCGCACATTTTCAGCACGCACAGTTTTGCCACCTGCCACGAGGTGCATACCGTCGGGAGCATTTGAAATGTTGCGGAGCACGCCGTCGGTCACGATATCCACTATTACTGTATCACCGGGAGCGAGGCCGGCAAAACGCGGCGAGCCTACTGCATAGTAGCCCGGGAGAATCTCGATCACTGTATCGAGGGGGTTGACCGGGGTCATGTTGCGTTTGAACGAACAGAAAGCCAGACGGTCAAACCCGCCATCGGAAGTCACGGTAAATCTTTGTACATACACCGGATGCCCGTCTTGGGCAGTCGTGTTGCCGAGCGTTTCCCAGACTATCGAATTTCTGACGCCTGTCGAACATGCACCAAGCAATATCCCGGCGGCACCTGCGATGAATAAGGATTTCTTAAGCATGGTAAAGTATTTAGGTTAGTTTTGCAACACAAAATTACACCTAAAAAACTACATTCATACGCGTGCGGACATTATAAAATGGTCGAATGTAAGGTAGAATATCTATCAAGCATTTGATATGTCGGTTATTACGACAGCGGTCCGCGCCGTGCAGGTAAGCACTTTTTTCACTTGCGGCCGATGGTGAAACCCGACTTCAGTATCATCTTGAGCGTTTCCTGCGATGTGGCCCGGTCATAGTCCTTCTCGCTCTCGGGCAGCTCATCGTAGGGCACAAGGCAGGGGTGCGTCTTGCGGATATCGTCGCGCGCCGGGCCGTAGGTCCAGCCTTCATTCAGTCGGTTCTGCGCCCACACTTCGTGTACATTGCGGGCCATTTCTTCAACCAGAGGGAGGAGCTCCTCGGGGAGATTCACTCCTGATGTATCAATGGGATTTGGCATATAGGTGAGGATTGTTGCAAAGGGGATTATCCGACAGATTATCTTATCGTATTTCTGAGCCTCGCCGAGCATATCATTGGAGATGATATCGGGGTGGATATTGCGGCTCTTAAGCTGCTTTTTCAGCTCGGGGTCTTTCACAGGCAAGCGCCCTGCAAACGTTTTGTCGACCGGCTGCACTCCGAGCAGAAGCTGTTCCATGACCCAGCGATTGTGCTCCACTCGTGCAAGCTGCTCGATCATGCGGTCACCGAAATCTCCTCGCGCCGAGCGGCGTTTCGTAGCGAACGAGTGCGCGCAATAGACGTTTGACCAGCGTTTTGCAACGATACTCTTTCCGCCGCTTTGGGTAATTGACTTCCAATTGTCATCGACAGCTTTCATAAAGGCGGCATGCGAGCTGAATGACTTGTATTTTTCCTCAATGGATGTATTTTCATCAAGAGTGGCATATGCGTAAGCCACAAGCTTAGGCAAAGTACGGTCGGCGCGGGTGAAGTAGTCGCATTTGTCCACCATACCGAAGGGGCGCAGGTTGCCGAAACGTCCTCGGCCCTCACCGGTCATGCCCTTGCGCACCGCATCGACGAGCGCGCCGCTCTCAGCTTGCTGCACAAGGATTTGATATGCCGACTCATACACCGAGGGATTCATATACAGAGCGGCCGACATCGATTCGGCGGCCACCGGGAAGCAGATGGCCAGGGTCGTGCGCGAGAGCGCATCGGCACAGGCATCCGTGATATATTTCTGTATCGAGGGCTGGGCCACATCACCTTCGATAAACTCAAAGTCGATATCCACTACACCGTCGCCCAGGTAGTTGCCATAGTAAGGCGAGCCGAGCCGACTGTCGTTGCAGGGATCATTCCAGCGGTAAAATTTGTTGCCGCGCTCGTTGATTGCCTTTATGTCATCATATATATCCCATGATTTGGCCGAGGGAGGAGTGACCGACACCGGCGCTTTGACGTAGCGCCAGCGCACCAGCCGGAAGAGCTCACGGTAGCGGCCCATAAGGTACAGCATCTCGCGGTGGGCATTGCGGTCGATGAAGGTGATCAATGTGCGCGGGCGCCCTACCCCGGGATTGTCAAAATTGGGGTAGTGCGCTATATGCGCAGCCTCTATCGCCAGGGCGACGCCCATCTTCGACATGCCCGTCACCACCAGATGCACACGCTCCGGCGAAGCGTATGTGATGCCCTCCTTACCATCGATAGGCAGATATCTGTCGGCCCCGCGCTTGGTGGAGCCTACGAGCACCTGTTGCGCCCAGGTTTCATAAATGCTGAAAGGTATGAAGTGAAATGCCGCGCTGTTTTCGATCGACAGGTCGGTCACCTGAAAGGCGCTGAACGTCGATTGATATTCAAACATAATATGGCACGGTATCTTCTCAGCCCGGCGCTCGGTGATATGATCGTTGATGAGTTTCCAGCACTGCATGTTGAGTGCGTCGTGGCTCGAAGCATCTATATAGAATGATTCGCCTATGATATACACTTCCTGCGCCTTGTCGAGGTGGAGGTCCATCATCTCATGCCAGGATGTGCGCTCTCCGGCATATATTATCACATTGCGCGCCTGCCGCTCGTCACGTATCTCGGCATATATCTCCTTGCGCAGACGCTCGGGGTCGCGCGTGGTCTGTATGAGCACATACTCGCTGCGCCCCGATTCTATAAGATCGCGCGCGAGGCTCACCACCATCTTGTGGCCGCCGATGATCACGGAGAAAGGCCGCCCGGTCACATATTCATAGCGGGCCTCGCCGTTGGTATGCCGTTCCTTGCGGTTCGACACCCAGTTGACAAGCAGGGTGAGCACGACGCCGTTGAGCACAAAGAGACCGAAAAGATTGGTCGCCACTACCGCGAGCCAGCCCCAGGAGGTAGTGCCGCTGTCGGGATTGGTGAACTGTATGAAGGCATATCCGAGAGACCAGTCGAAAAACATCCACGCCAAAAGCCATATCAGCAGGAATATAGCTCCCGTAATGGCCAGAGTCCAGAGAAAGACACGCAGAAAACTGCCCGACATATATCTGTCGAGTGTCAGATACCGGCGCCCCCAATTCATTTTTTTGCCTGAAAAGTTGATTTTCATGGTAAAAATGTCTTCATTTCGCGCAAAGTTACGAAAAAAAAGATGATTTTTGCGTATCTTTGCAGCGATTTATGTCTCAATTTGCATCAAAAATAGGAAGTTACATCACATCGCGCGGACTGCTCCACAAGGATGCTCCGGTGATTGTGGCGATAAGCGGAGGCGCCGACTCGGTAGCTCTGCTCGCCGTACTCATGGAGCTGGGCTATGATTGCCGCGCGGCGCATTGCAACTTCCACCTCCGCGGCAGTGAGTCGATGCGCGACATGCGCTTCGTGGAGGATATTGCCGACCGCCTCGCCATAGACCTTTATATCAAGGATTTCGACGTGGATGCCCGACGCCGTGCCACCGGAGAATCTATCGAAATGGCTTGCCGGGAGCTGCGCTATGAATGGTTTTACAGCCTTCTTGACAAAAACAACGGTCAGGCAATAGCCGTGGGGCATCATCGTGAAGATCAGGTGGAGACTTTCTTCCTCAACCTGCTTCGGGGGACGGGCCTAAACGGACTTTGCGGAATGAGCCCGCGCAACGGCCATGTGGTGCGCCCCCTGCTTGCCGCAGGCCGTGACGAGATTGAGGCCTATCTCACCGAAAAGGGACTCGGCTGGATAGTGGATAGCAGCAATCTCTCGTCGGACTTCAAGCGAAACCGTCTGCGCAACGAGCTTATTCCTGCACTCAACACCCTCTTCAGCGGTGCTTCGGAAGCTATACTCCAGACCATGGCTAACCTGACTGAGAGCCGTGACCGCTATATGGAGGATATCCGCAATGTGGGCGCACGGTACTTCACCGCATCAGGCGAAATAGACCTGCGCGCATTTGCTCAAGCCGAGCGCCATGCCCCACTCCTGCTATTCGAACTCCTGCGCGGCGAAGGTTTCAGCCGCGAGCAAACCGACAATATGCTCCGGGCCGCCACACGATCAGGCGGATCGTTCGTGAGCCGCGGCAATCACGCACGCGATGTGGACCACGGTATCCTGCGGGCACCACATTACTCCGAGCAGCCGATTCATGGCGAATCATATCCGATCAATCTCCGCCGTGACATCATCGAGCCTGTGCAGATACGTGTGACGCGGCAGCATATATCGCAATTCTCTCCCGGGAAAGACCCTCACCGTCTCTATATCGACATCCGCGCACTCGATGGCGAACATCAGTGGCGCCTGCGCCATTGGCAACGGGGCGACCGAATCCGACCCTTCGGCAAATCCGGCACGAAACTCGTCAGCGATATTTTCGCCAACGCCAAACTGTCAGCCGAGCAGAAAGCTTCGGCCTGGATTCTGACACGCGACGAAGAAATCCTCTGGATCGTCGGGCTCCGGGCATCCGACCTCTTCACCGTCGGGCCATCCACAAAAGAATATTTACAACTAACTTATATTAAATAGAGATCCTATGAAAAAATTATCAATTCTTGCATTGGTAGCCATCTTAGGCGTATTCATCACCGCACAAGTACACATCACCACCGTCGACAAAGTCGCACCCACCGACGAAATGTTCATGGATATGGCCGTGACCGCTGCCGAGACTGCCAAGGAACAAGGCCTCAAGCCCTGCGGCGCAGTGGTAATACTCAATGGTGCCTGGCGCTCCACCGGCATGGCTTCTGGCGACAAGACCGCTGAAGAAGCC
>CANSGE010000077.1 GCA_947646295.1 uncultured Bacteroidales bacterium | reverse complement strand
TTACATAGATAAAGGCTCCCCTCGTACGGGGAGCCTTTATCACTTTCATGTGTGCTTATATTATCGGATAGGAATGTATTCGACAAATGCTTCGATAGCTTCATAAGAAGCCAGGCCGAGGTCTTCGTAGAGACGTGCGGTTGCGCGGTTGCGTTCTTCGGCACGCTGCCAGAAGAGACGGTCGTCATCGCCGAGGAAGGGTGCATTTTCCATCTGCGACTGATGTTTGAGGATTGAGTTGCGTTTGAATCGCAATTCTTCAGGACTGATGGGTACAGCCATTTCGATATGGTCGATTTCCCATTCGGCCCAGGCACCACGATACATCCATATGCGGCAATCCTTCATCCAGTCTTCATCCTTGAGCTCATCGATAGCAGCGAGCACGGCATCTGTACATACCCGGTGTGTACCATGAGGGTCGGCAAGGTCGCCGGCCACGAAAATCTGATGAGGTTTCACCTCTTCGAGGAGATTTTTTACGATGTTGACGTCTTTTTCAGTCAGCTCACCTTTCTTGATTGTACCGGTTTCGTAGAAAGGAAGGCGGAGGAAGTGAATGTGTCCGGGCTTCACGCCGATATAGTTGCAGGCGATAGTTGCTTCGGCCTGGCGGATCATTGTCTTGATCTCACGGATTTCCTTGGAGTCGATATCGCCGGATTTCTTCTGGCTTACAAAACCATGAACCTGTTCGGAAAGATTCTTGTAGGTAGAGTTGCCAAAGCCGAAAATGGGCGCGATTTTGTCCATCATGAGGAAGTATCGCATCATATCCTCGTCGCCGACAGCGATGTTGCCGGAAGTCTCGTACGCCACATGTACGTCGTGGTGCTGGTCAACGAGGCGCTTCAATGTACCGCCCATCGAGATAACGTCGTCGTCAGGGTGCGGAGAGAATACTATAACACGTTTGGGATAGGGCTTGGCACGCTCGGGACGATAGGTATCATCAGCGTCGGGCTTGCCGCCGGGCCAGCCGGTGATAGTGTGCTGCAGGTCATTGAATATCTTGATATTCACCTGGTAGGCCGATCCGTACAAGGCGAGAAGTTCGCCGAGACCGTAATCGTTGTAGTCTTTATTGGTAAGTTTCAGGATGGGTTTGCCTGTCATCTGGCAGAGCCATACGATCGCGCGGCGGATGAGCTTGTCATTCCATTCGCAAGATGTCACTTTCCAGGGCTGGGAGATACGAGTGAGGTATTCAGCTGCAGGAAGGTCGACGATGACTTTGACGTGCGGGTGACCTTGGAAAAGCGAAGCGGGGACGTCAGTGCTCGACGGCCCTTCGACCGTCTTCCGGATGATGCCGGCGCGGTTTTCACCCCAAGCCATCGTGAGCACACGGCGAGCTGCGATGAAGCTGCTCATGCCGAGAGTAATAGCTGTGGAGGGGACCTCTTCGTTTTTATATTCGGAAGAAAGACGATGACGTGTATCATTGCTCAGAAGCACCATTCGGCAAGCGCTGGACACAGCCGAGCCGGGCTCGTTGAAGGCAATCGAGCCGTTGGAGCCGATTTCACATACAGCGACGTCGATACCACCTTCATCGATGATGCTCTGCTCGTAAGCCTGGCAATATTCGTATAGGGTATCCTTGGTAATTTCGGGGTTGATGGTGCGGACGTTTTCGGGCTTGATGTCGATATGGTCGATAAGGACATCGCGCAGTCGGCGCATTGTGGAGGGTCCACCGGGCTGAAGCGGGAAAAATTCGCTGATATTGTATATAATTACATTTGAGAACTCAACTTCGCCGGCTTTGTGCATTTTGATGAGCGACTGATATACACGGTGAGTGCTGAGTCCGGCACCCATCGCTATGATGCACTTGCCCTTCTGTGCTACATATTTATGTATATGTTTCACAATCTGGCGAGCGATATAGTCAGCGCCATCTGTAGCGTTTTCGTACACGCGGGTATCGAGTTTTTCCTCGCGACGGAGAGCGGTAAGCTCAATCTCGCTATCAGGGTTATAATAGCGACGTGGAATACGATCCAGTTTGATTTGAGAACTTAAATCCGTTTTCATGTAAGATGTTTTTTATATTTACTATGAGACAAAAATTGTTTTTAAAGGTTGTGTTTTATGGTTTACGCAAAAGTAGGATTATTTTTTGAATTAAGAATGAATTTTTAGTGATTTTAACAATTATATTATACTTTTTACTTCCACACGCCCTTGAGCATCGCGCGCTCGATAGTGTCCTGCGTATAGGCATACGGAATATACTCAAGCGACGGCACACTGCGATCATAAAAGATCAGTGACGCATATTTCCCCGGAGTGATTGATCCGCACTTATCGGAAATGCCAAGTGCGGCCGCGGTATTTACCGTGATGGCATTGAAAGCCTCGGCCGGAGTCAGGCGAAGCTTGATACAGCCCAGACTCCAGACAAACTTCATGGAGCCGGATGGCGAAGTCCCGGGATTGTAATCGGATGCTATAGCTACCGCACATCCGGCCTTGACCATTGCACGCGCCGGAGCGTAAGGCTCACTGAGGAAGAACGAGGCTCCGGGAAGTGCTGTACAGATGACATCGGAAGCTGCAAGGAGTTGTACTTGTTCTTCTCCGATCGACTCGAGATGATCGGCGCTGATAGCATTGGCTGCGATTGCGGTTTCAGAGCCGCGGCAACAATGTAGCTGATCGGCGTGCAGGCGTGGCGTAAGTCCGTATGCACGGGCTGCCTCAAATATCCGTAAGGTCTGCTCGGGGGTAAAAAAGCCGATTTCGCAGAAAGCATCGACAAAATCAGCCAAATTCTCGGCAGCTACCGCCGGAAGCATATCATTGATGATGTGATCGACGTATTTTTCGGGATCCGATTTGTATTGAAGAGGCACGGCATGAGCTCCCAAAAATGTAGATTTGATAATCATTTCCGGAAAGGCATCGGCAAGACGACGTATCACACGGAGCATTTTCAGTTCGCCTTCGAGAGTGAGAGCGTATCCGCTCTTTATCTCGATGGCACATGTGCCCATTGATGCGACCTGCCGCAGGCGTGCGGCTGACTGCCCGAAGAGTTCATCTTCCGAGGTAGCATTGAGCCGGGCGGCCGAATTGAGGATGCCACCGCCACGCGCGGCTATTTCGGAATACGACAATCCATTGATTTTATCGAGGAATTCGCCCTCACGGCTACCGGCGTACACAAGATGTGTGTGTGAGTCGACAAACGCGGGCGATACCATCCGCCCGTCGGCATCATAAGTTTCGCCTTGGCAGTCAGGGCAGGTATCCATCCGTCCGAAAGAGGCGATCAAACCTTCATCGTCGACAAGAAGCCACGCATTTTCGATGGAGTCCAACCGGTCAAGATCTGCCCCACGAAGGCAAACGACTTCCCGGGGTTGAACCCCGAGAAGCCGTCCGATATTTTTTATAAGGAGCATGAGCGGATGAATTCGATGGATTTGTCAATATGCGGATACATCACATCGTCGGTATCAATAAACGGCACCTCTTTGCGATAATCTTCGTAAATTTTCTCGAGTTGAGGCGACGATTTGGCCGGGCGACGGAAATCAAGCGCTTGCGCTGCATTGAAAAGCTCTATTGCGACGACACGTTCGGCGTTTTCCACGACACGATAAAGTTTTGTGGCCGAATTAGAGCCCATCGATACGTGGTCTTCCTGGCCTTGCGATGACGGAATTGAGTCGCAGCTCGCCGGCCAGCATAAGCCTTTGTTTTGGCTCACGATGGACGCTGCTGTATATTGAGGTATCATGAAGCCGGAGTTCAATCCGGGCTTAGCTACAAGGAAGGACGGCAGCCCGCGCGTGCCGGAGATGAGTTTGTAGATTCGGCGCTCGGAAATATTTGCAAGTTCGCTCAGCGCCACCGCAAGGAAGTCCATAGGCAAAGCGATCGGTTCGCCATGGAAGTTGCCTGCCGAGACGATGATATCGAGGTCCGGGAAAACGGTTGGATTGTCCGTAGGACTGTTGATTTCATCTTCCAGGACGGATGCTACATGCCTGTAAGTATCCTCCACAGCCCCGAGCACCTGCGGAATGCACCGGAATGAGTACGGGTCTTGCACATGAGTCTTGGGGCGCGCTATCAGCTCGCTTCCTGCAAGCCACTCGCGCATCTTTTTCGCGATGAGAATCTGTCCGGCGTGATGGCGCACTTCATTGACAGGAGCGCAAAAAGGTTCGATACGACCGTCGAACGCTTCGAGCGAGAGAGCTGCTACCGCAACAGCCACATCAAGCAGATGGCGTGAGCGCAGGAGCGCCCAAGTGCCGTAAGCACTCATGAATTGTGTGCCGTTGAGCAATGCAAGTCCTTCTTTCGACTGAAGTTCGATGGGTTTGAGCGATAATTCCTCAAGCACCTCTGCCGAGGGGCGGATTTCGCCTTTGTATTTTACGGATCCAAGGCCGATCAAGGGCAACGAAAGCATGGCGAGCGGAGCCAGATCACCTGAGGCTCCGAGCGATCCTTGCTGCCGGATGACGGGCAGAATGTCGTTGTTGTAGAAGAAAATCAGACGTTCGACCGTTTCAAGCTGCACACCGGAGTTGCCGTAACTCAGCGACTGGATTTTCAAGAACAGCATAAGTCTCACGATCTCATCGGGCACGGCATCACCTACCCCGCAAGAATGCGACATGACGAGATTGGACTGCAATTTTGCCAGCTCTCCGGGGGCAATGCTGATATTGCAGAGCGAGCCGAAACCGGTATTGATGCCGTAGATCGGGGTTTTGGAGTCGCGCACTTTATCGTCGAGATATTTGCGGCAGTTTTCGATAAGCCGGGCCGATTCATCGCTGAGGGCGAGTGTATGATGATTTTTGATGATGTCGCCTACCTTGGCCAAGGTAAGACGCTCGGGTGAAATATAGTGAACGGGTTGCATTTTTAAATGTCGAATGAATTGGTTATCAGATTGTCGTCGGCATGATTTGGCATTGTAACCTCAAGGCCCGGGGTACGGGCCATTTCGCGGCGGATGGCATCTTCGGCGCCACCATTACGCGCCCATGAGCGACGTGCGATGCCATTGTTTACATCCCAGAGCAACATCTGCCGGATGCGTGCGTCGGCCTCTTCGGAACCGTCGATCACCATACCGAAGCCGCCGTTGATCACTTCACCCCAGCCAACACCGCCACCGTTGTGCAGGCTCACCCATGTAGCACCGCGGAATGAGTCGCCGATGACATTGTGCACGGCCATATCAGCGCATAGCTGCGAGCCATCTGTGATATTGGAAGTCTCACGATAGGGCGAATCAGTGCCGGAGACATCATGATGGTCACGTCCGAGGACGACCGGCGCTGAAATCTCACCTCGGCGGATTGCGTCATTAAAGGCAAGAGCTATTTTGGTACGTCCGAGCGAGTCAGCATATAAGATGCGGGCTTGCGAACCGACGACGAGGTGATTTTTCGCAGCCTCGCGTATCCAATGCAGATTGTCGGCCAGCTGACCGTGGATGTCTTCGGGAGCATCTTTTAGCATGTCGGCGAGCACCTCGGCTGCCAGACGGTCGGTCACTTCAAGGTCCTTGGGATCGCATGAGGAGCATACCCAACGGAAGGGGCCAAAGCCATAATCGAAGAATTTCGGGCCCATGATGGCCTGTACATATGACGGATAACGGAAAGCTCCGTCTTCTCCCATAATATCGGCGCCGGCTCGTGATGATTCAAGAAGGAAGGCGTTGCCGTAATCGAAGAAGTACATTCCGGTGTCGGACAGCTTATTGACAGCAGCCACGTGGCGGCGCAATGACTCGCGCACTGCCTCGCGGAAGCGCTCCGGTTCGTCGGCCATCATACGCAAAGATTCTTCATATGAATATCCTACCGGATAGTAGCCGCCCGCCCACGGATTGTGGAGGGATGTCTGGTCAGATCCGAGGTCAACTTTCACATGACGTTCGGCAAGACGTTCCCAGAGGTCAACGACATTACCCTGATATGCAAGAGAAAGAGCTTCACGCGCCTCGACGGCTTTGAGAGCGCGGTCGATAATGGCATCAAGATCGGTATAGATCTCATCGACCCAGCCCTGCTCGTAGCGTTTGCGGGCGGCGGCAGGATTGATTTCAGCCGTGATGCTCACTACTCCGGAAATCTTGGCAGCCTTGGGCTGAGCGCCCGACATACCGCCGAGACCGGCCGTCACGAAAAGCATGCCGGCGATATCACCGCTGCCGCGCAACGACCGTGCCGCATTGAGCACTGTTATCGTGGTACCATGAACGATCCCCTGAGGGCCTATGTACATGTAAGAGCCTGCCGTCATCTGCCCGTATTGCGATACGCCGAGGGCATTGAGCCGCTCCCAATCATCGGGCTTGGAGTAATTGGGGATGACCATACCGTTGGTCACCACCACGCGCGGAGCATTTTTATGCGAGGGAAAGAGACCGAGCGGATGACCTGAATACATGACAAGGGTCTGTTCGTCAGTCATGCGGCTGAGGTAACTCATCACGAGACGGTACTGTGCCCAGTTCTGAAACACAGCTCCGTTGCCTCCATAGGTGATAAGCTCATGCGGATGCTGCGCCACGGCCGGATCAAGGTTGTTATGAATCATCATCATGATGGCAGCCGCCTGGCGCGACTTGGCCGGGTACTGGTCAATGGGACGCGCATGCATCGGATATTCGGGACGCAATCTGTACATATAGATACGTCCGTATTTTTCAAGCTCCCGGGCAAATTCCGGAGCAAGCTCGGCATGATGCCTGGGGTCGAAATACCGGAGGGCGTTTCTGAGAGCCAGCTCCTTTTCCTTGCGGGTCAGGATATCCTTGCGGCGCGGAGCATGATTTACGGTATCATCGTATGGACGTGGAGCAGGCAAGATGTCGGGAATACCTTGTATGATATCTTGCTGAAATTCCTGGACAGTCATATTATATATTAATGTGAGAATTTACAATTTCAAGAACTTTTGCGCGAGATTCCACAGATTTTTCGCAAAGCTGTGCCACTTCTGCGGCGAGCTCGGCTGCTTTCTCCTTATTCTTGAGAGAGGCTGCATTGATACGCACATTGAGCCCTGCACCCTGGACTGCAGCTTCGGCTGCAAGAGCACCTACGCCGGCATCGGAAGCAGAAGCAGGATTACCCTGACGGGCCATCTCCTCAAGGAGAGGGAAGACGGCAAGCGCTGTCTTCATCGTTTCGAGAGGTACGAGTGTGGCATGGAGAGTGGCCTCCTCAAGAGCTTCGTCGCGGAGGGCCTTCTCGGCATCTGTAGCTGCCATGATCATGTTGAAAGCCTCGGTATCTGCATCGACGAGAGCCACGAGCTTATCCTGCAAAGCGCGTCCCTCTTCGGCAAAATCAGAGAAGATCTTCCAACGGTCGTCCCATCCGGGCTTGTGAGCCGAAAGATTTGCCACCATTGTTCCGAGAGCTGCGGCCAAAGCTCCCATATAAGCTGAGATGGAACCTCCACCGGGAGCGGGAGATTCTGATGAAGTCTCGTCGGCAAATTCACGGCAAGTCATGTCAACAAGCTTCTTGCCTGCGGCTGTTTTGTTTTCGATCATATATTCGATAACCTTTTCGGCCGGGTCAAAAGGCTTAAGCTCGTCGAGTCCCATCGACTTTACAGCGATACGGATGATTTCGCTTTCAGGAATACCCGTGGAGCGCTGCTGTTTATGGAGGAAGTATTTGCCCGCATCTATAAGGGTGCGTTTCGGCACAAGACCTACTATCTCAGTACCGGTGACTCGAATACCACGGACAGCGGCGGCACGGCTCACCTCATCAAAAGCTATGTGAAGCGGAGTAGCGGCGATATCGGTGATATTCATGGATACCTGCGCGATACCATATTCGTCAATATACCAGCCTATAGCTTTTGTGCCTTTGAGAGTGCCGGGTTGCATCATGACGTTTCCGGCAGCATCCTTAAGTGGTTTGCCTGTGATCTTACCGCCTTCACGCATCGGGCGTCCCTTTTCGCGCACATCAAAAGCAATAGCATTGGCGCGACGCGTTGATGTGGTGTTCAGATTGTAATTGACAGCAATGAGAAAATCGCGGGCGCCGATAGTTGTAGCACCTGTACGCGCGGCTGCCTCATCGTATGGACGGTCACCGAAATCAGGGCCTTTGCCGGGTACATTCATCTTTTCGGGCAGAGCCTCGTATTCACCCTTGCGGCATACGGCAAGATTCTTGCGCTCTGGTGTGAACGCAGCAGCTTCATAACAATATGTAGGAATACCGAGCTCCTCAGCCACGCGTTTGGCAAGGCCGCGGGCCAGTTCGGCACATTTGGCCAGGGTAATGCCTGAGACGGGGATGAGAGGGCAGACATCCGTAGCACCCATGCGGGGATGGGCACCATGATGATTGCGCATATCAATAAGCTCAGATGCTTTACGGATACCGCAGAAAGCCGCTTCCACCACAGCCTCAGGAGCACCGACAAAGGTGACAACGGTGCGGTTGGTGGCTTCGCCCGGATCGACATCGAGCAAATCGATACCTTCCACCGAGCAAATCGCATCGGTAATGGCGTTGATTACATTGCGGTCGCGACCTTCACTGAAGTTCGGCACACATTCTATCAATACTTTCTCCATGGATATATTGTTTAAGAGTTTTTCTGGGTTGTACAGGATTCGACTACAAAGATAATGACTTTGTCACGAAATAGCCAATGAAAACCCATAAATATATGGCGATATTTTTTTAACTTTGCATAAAATTTTCCGAAAGACTACTGCTTTGCGAACAAAAATACTTGCATTCATCATGTGTATTGTGGCGGCTATCATAATGCCGTGCCACTCCGACGCAATATCTTTCAACCTCGATTCGATCGCGGCTTGGGGCAAATTTCCACGCTTCTGCGTGAATACCTACCGCTGGGGTGACAAGTTCTTCAATACTTACGATTCACTGTATGTAGTCGGTTCGGGTACGAAATTCAATGTAAAAGGAGTCACCGACTCCCGTCTCAACTATATCAATTTCCGCCTGCCCAACGAGGCGACCGTCGACATGATATCCGCCCCCTCCACCACCATCGGCGCATATCTGACATATCTCGCCGTGTCTGTGGGCTACGATATAAATGTGAGCAAACTCTTTGGTGGCACCGAGCATACACGCCAGCGATATAATTTCGGCTTTACGTGCAGCCTGCTTTCGGCCGAGGTATATTGGGAAGACAATGATGTGGGTATGAATCTTGACCGATTTGGCAACGAGACGAAACTCGACTATAGTTTCGACGGCGTGCATATGTCGCGCTTCGGACTTGACCTCTACTACTTCTTCAACCACAAACGCTACTCTCAAGCCGCTGCGTTTTCTTTCAGCAAAATACAGACGCAGAGCCAAGGCTCATTCTATGCGGGTTTTTCCACATATTCACAGGATATAGACATCGATTTCTCAAGCTTGCCGGCCAGCATGCTCGACCAGCTGCCATCATGGTGGGACAATTACCACTACCGTGTGAAGACTCATAATTACGGGCTGCGTCTCGGCTACGGTTACAACTGGGTATTCGCCCGCGGATGGGTGCTCGGAGCTACGGTCTCGCCCGTGGTAGGCATCCGCAAGGGATATGTCAACTCAGCCGAAGACGGAGTGTCTTTCTCTCTATACAACTATTCAAAAATATCAGTGGTATGGAACAGCGGCAAATGGTTTGCAGGAATAATAGGCTCGGCCGATACCGCAATCATATCCAACCGGAAGACCACCTTTGTCGGCTCAAATTTAGCTTTAAGCACGGCTATCGGCTATCGTTTCAATCTTTGGTAGCGCCTGACACTCCCACGCCAAACAGGGCAAAATCGTATATCACGGGGTCGTCGGGACGCAATTCTGCAAGCCGCGCTGTAAGATCCTCGACGGTACGGCGGTCATTGGCAGTGCGTTCTACAAGACCAAGCTGACGTGAGATATTTCCTACGTGCACATCGAGTGGTATGTATAGTTCTGAGGGGCGGAGAGCGTCCCAGATGCCAATATCTACTATACCATCTTTTCGTACGAGCCAGCGAAGCGCCATATTGAATTTTTTCAGAGCTGACTTATCGAGCTTTATAGGCAGACAACGGCAATCTTCAGCGCCATCATTCGCTGCACATAGCTCACGATTGACGGCGGCAGCGATTTCCCAGGACGCCCCCACCCACTTGCCGGACGAAGGACGCAGTGAGGCGGCCAAGCCTTCCAGCGAGCCATAGCGCTCGAATATGCGCCGAAGGCCCCGGAGATAATGTTTGAAGTTTTGCGTGAAAAATGTGCATTATATAATTATACGGGTCATGGTCCATCATGGAGAGCATTTTCTCGGCCGATTTCAAAATCATGGGACGACGCCCCCAGGCTATAGTGGAGACCAAGAGCGAGACGGCTTCGATATCTTTCTTGTCCGAGAAGCGGCGAGGAAATTGCACGGGGTCGTCGTCGATAAACGATTTGACATTGTGACGCTCGACTTCCGAATCGAGCAAATATTTAAGATTTTCCATGATGAACGACTTAAAAAATAATAGCCCCCGGGGAAAGTCCGG
>CANSGE010000076.1 GCA_947646295.1 uncultured Bacteroidales bacterium | reverse complement strand
GTAGGCTATGACCTCGCGGAGCACGGTGAGAAACCATGATGGCACGCCGGAGATGTTGGTGATATTCTCGCGTGCCGAGGCGCGGACGAGGGCGGGGAGCTTGTCGGCCCATGATTGCATGAGTGCAATCTTTTTGGATGGCACGCGCACAAGATTGGCGAGGGGGTTGATGGCCTCGATGAGGTTGGCCGAGAGGTCGCCGACGCGCACGCCTGCGGGGAGCTGCGGGAGCTCGTTGGCGAAGCTGCCCCCGAGGATGAAGCTTTTGCCGCTGAAAATGCGGCTGCCGGGGTAGAGGTTGAGGTAAGAGGCGACGACGGCGGCTCCCCCGGCGTAGTGATTGAGCCGCAGGGATGAGTCGGTGACGGGTATGTACTTGCTCTTGCCATCGGAGGTGCCGGATGACTGTGCGAAGCGGCGGCAGCGGCCGGGCCAGAGGATGTCACGTCCTCCGCGGAGCATGCGCTCCACATCGTGCCGGATATCGGGATATGATGTGAGGGGGAGGGCGGCGGCAAAAGCGGCGTACGAGCGGATGGAGCTGAAGCTGTAGCGGCGACCATACTCAGTGCCTTGAGCCGCCGAGAGCAGCCGGCGCAAAAGGGCCTCCTGTATCTTGCGGGCGGCATCAGGATTTTCGCCGAGAAGTGCCTTGCGGCAAATCCCGGCGAAATATGGTCGTGCTATGGGAGTGAAATCGAGCACGGCTTAGCGGACTACAACCTTGACAGGCGCGTGGCTCTGGTCAGTGGTGATGAGATAGACACCGGTGGGCAGCTGCACGTCGAGATTGCGGCGCACGGAGTCGATGTACATGATGAGTGATCCGGCGACGTCGTAGATGCAAGCGCCGGTCTGCGGTGTGGAGCAGATGAAGCGGATGAATCCGTCGAATCCCTGTACGGCGAGTCCCTGATCGGCCTGTACGCCTGTGATGCCGGAGTGGTCGACGAAGATGACGTTTGACTCGGGTGAGGAGTATCCGAGGCGCATCGAGCGTACGGTATATGATTCGGAGTCGCTCTGATCGAAGTCTTCGATGACGATGCCCGGCTCTTCGGCGAGGATTTCCTCCTGAGTGGCTACGCCGTTGACGTAGCGTGTGCGTGTGACGATCCAGTAGTCGATTGTCTCATCGGCGGGGTAGGTCCAGTTGGCGCGGTAGGATTCGGCGGTGATGTCGGTGGCAGCGAGGGCGGTGCAAGCAGTGAGTACGGGCTTCTCGAAGCATTCGCCGATGAGGTCGATGCCTCGTGAGCCTGTGATGCCGCCGTCGGAGATGAGTAATTTGGCCTGATGGCGCCCTACGGCTGCGGGGGTGTATGTGATGGTGAGCCATGTGCCGCTCTCGGAATTGACGAGCTGGGTGTTGAGGGTGGAGGAGGGGATGGAGAACATGGCCTTGTCGGCGCCGGTGATGAGGAGCTCGAAGCGTCCGGTGAGGTTCTGGCCGTGGAAGAAGAGCTGCGAGGTGGTCTTGTTGCCGATGGCTACATCACCGAAGTCGAGTGACATGCCCTGCACGGGAGTGGTGAGCTCGGGGTCGCCGGTGATGATGTCCTGAGTGGAGGGGGTGTAAGCGGTGCCGACCTTGTCGCCCCAGAGGTAATCGGCCAGCTCGGGGCGGTCGATGAAGGGGTTGCGGTTGTTCTGGATCTGGTAGATCATGTTGTTGCGGTCGATTTCCTTTTCGGATACGGGGTCTTTCTTGTGCCATCGCATGAGCATCTGTGCGGCCCATCCGGTGAGGGTGGGATAGAGATTCTGGCTCACCATGTAGGTGTATTTCCAGGTGAGGTCCTGATAGCATGTGGCCATGTAGAAATATGTGCGTGCGAAGTCGCCCTTGTATTCATCGTCGGGCTCGAATACCCAGGGGCAGCCGCCGCCCTGTCCGGTGACGGGGTAGCCGACGGTGGAAATGCCGTTTTCGAATTTGACCTTCTCAGCCGTGTCGACTTCACCGAGGGGATAGTTGCTCTTGGCCATATTGGCTGCGGCTTCGGAGGGGTAGAGGTGATTGAGGTCGACGTAAGCGCCTACAGAAGTGCTGCCGCCCCACCAGCTCTTGGGAAAGGAGTGCTCACGGTTGAGGCCCTTGAAGCTGGGTGCGTAGAGAGGGATGTCGGAGTACATGTCCCACCAGCGTGAGGATTCGGGATAAACGTCGGTGCGCTGGAAGTACTTGGGGAGGTCGGTGTACGACGAAACGCGGGTGAAATTGTGGATGAGATTATAAATCTCGTTTTTGAGCTCGGCGTCTTTTTTGCCTTCGAGGGACTTGTAATAGCCGGCGGGTGCCTGGGCAAACGCGACGGAGGCCGATGCGATGCCGATGGCAAGAGCAAGTATCAGTTTTTTCATAGTTTTGCAGGAATTTAGCAGGATTATTGCAAATTTAGGTCTTCCGGACAAGAAAACATATCGTGATGCCTACAAGTTCAGTACGATCCATACATCGGGGTCGGAGGTGCGTCTGTAGATGCAGCGGGCGGGGTCGTAGCGATGTGACGGAAGAGTAAAGCCGCGGGTGTCGACGAAATGTATTGAGGAATTAGTATCTGGGAGCAGTGGCGCGGTGCCGGCGCCTATGGCGCGTGAAGTGACGGTGTATGTCTCGGCATAATCGGCGTATAGTGTAAAGCGGCATGAGCGGCTTGCTTCGATGGGTAGAGTGGCGTGGTAGCCGGTTGGATCGTCGACGGCGACTTCGATGAGCTCGCAACCGGCGGCGGCTGAGATGAGCACAGATGTGCCGGGATGTGCGCGGAATGTATTGAGGCCGTCGGTCACATCGGTGAGCTGTGTGCCATCAATCATAATATGTACGCGCGCGGGAGAGTCGACGGATATATGTGCATCGAAAGCTCCTTGGGCCCGTGCGGTGGTGAGCCCAAGGAGCATCAATATCAATGTGAGAGCGTGGCGGAGCATCAGTTGTCGATGCGGTCAACCTCGAGGTCCTCTCCGATGATCTCATGCCAGGGGAGTCCCTGCTTGGCAACTTCGGCGAGGAATGGATCGGGATCGAATTCCTCGACGTTGTGAACGCCGGGTTTGACCCATTTGCCGGTGAGGAACATCATGGCGCCTGTCATGGCCGGAACGCCTGTGGTGTAGCTGACGGCCTGTGTACCGGTCTCGCGATAGGCTTCCTCGTGTGAGCAGTTGTTGTAGATGTAGTATGTGAGGGGCTTGCCGTCTTTGCCGAGGCCTGAGATGCGGCAGCCGATCGATGTCTCGCCGTGATAGTTCTCACCGAGTTCCTGGGGGTTGGGGAGGACGGCCTTGAGGAACTGGAGGGGCACGATTTTAGTGCCGTTGTAGTCGATCTCGTCGATGCGTGCCATGCCTATGTCCTGGATCACGCGGAGGTGGGTGAGGTATTCCTGGCCGAATGTCATCCAGAAGCGGGCGCGCTTGATGGTGGGATAGTTGAGCACGAGGCTCTCGAGCTCTTCGTGATAGAGGAGGTAGGATTCGCGCTGTCCGATGTTGGGGTAGGTGAGAGGCTGGTGCACTTCGAGAGGTCCGGTGACCTGCCAGCTGCCGTCCTTGTAGTAGCGTCCGTTCTGAGTGATCTCGCGGATGTTGATTTCGGGATTGAAGTTTGTGGCGAAAGCTTTGCCGTGGTTTCCGGCGTTGCAATCGACGATGTCGAGATATTGCATCTCGGAGAAATAGTGCTTTGCGGCGTAGGCCGTGAATACGCCTGAAACGCCGGGGTCGAAGCCGCATCCGAGGATAGCGGTGAGTCCGGCCTTCTCGAAGCGTTCGCGATAAGCCCACTGCCATGAGTATTCGAAGTGGGCTTCGTCGCGGGGCTCATAGTTGGCTGTGTCGAGGTAGTTGACCCCGCATTCGAGACAGGCGTCCATGATGGTGAGGTCCTGGTAGGGGAGAGCAACGTTGATGACCATGTCGGGCTTGTGCCGGCGGAAAAGCTCGCAGAGCTGGTCGACGCTATCGGCATCGACCTGATCGGTGGAGACGTTGGGCTTGCCGATAGCCTTAGCGAGCGCGTCGCACTTGGCACGGTTGCGTGAGGCGATTACGATTTCGGTGAACACCTCGGGATTCTGGGCGCATTTGTGCGCCACGACGGTGCCGACGCCGCCGGCTCCGATGATTATAACTTTTGCCATTTATGTAATATAATTTTCAGTATGTTGTGCGTATCTTGTGAGAGATAGGGCGCGCAAAATTAATGATTTTCTGCAGTATAAACAAATTTGAGGCACTCATGCCTTGGAGTTGCGGCGGTCGATGGCAATGGATGCAAATGTGAATATGCCTAAGGCGATGTTCATCAGGGTGGTGCATCCGAGGATGAGGTTGCCGAAGGCGCCGCTCTGTACGCTGTCCAGACCGTAGATGCCGAGCGCGAATATGATGGACCATTGCCAGGGGCCGATGCCGCCGTTGGATGGCACTCCCATGGATATGGATGAGAGGACGAAGGTGACGAGTACGGCGAGGATGCCGTGCGAGTGGAATACTCCGGAGGTGAATCCGAAGGCGAAGAATTCGAGCCACAGTGCGCCGAAGAAGCATCCCCAGATGCCTATGGTGTAGAGAAGCCAGAGGCCCTTGTGTGGCATGGAGAGGATGACGATGAAGCCTTGCCATAGCTCACGGACGGCTGTCTGGATTTTTGTGATGGCTTTATTGTGGGTCTTGCGGGTGAGAAACCACCAAAAGGCGATGCAGAGGGCTGCGAATGCGCCCCAGAGCCATGGCGACGCGAGGAGGCTGCCGAGCTTGCGGTATGTGGCGGAGTTTTCATCGAGGAAGGCGATGATGGAGCCTGATGCGAGTGCGAATGTGATGAGTGTGAGGAGAAGTACGGTAAGTGTGTCGGCGAGGCGGTCGGCGACCATGGAGCCGAATACGGATGTGAAGGGCGCGCGCTGGCGCTGGGCGATGTATCCGGTGCGCCATACTTCGCCGAGACGGGGGAAGACGAGGTTGACGGCATATGTGCCGAATATGCTTATGATGAGGAAAAACAGGGGAGGGTCGATGCCGAGTGCGCGGAGCTGTATGCGCCAGCGGAGGGCGCGGAATACGTGGGCGGTGACGGTGACGGCCATGCCGGCGGCTATCCAGCGGAAGTCGCATTGGGTGCGGATGATGTGCATCATCTCCTTGAAGTCGAAGTCGTGGAAGAGCAGCCAGCATAGGCCGATGCTGATGATGAGGGGCACGACGTACTTGAGTATGATGCCTAAAACGGAGGTCTTGTTGGTGGTCTGTGTCATAGAGTGCAAATATAGCTATTTGCAACCGAAAGTGATTCTTTTTTATGAAAAAAAACGGCACCTCATGCGGGATGGGGTGCCGTGGTATGGGAGTGGGCGGGGATCAATATTCGTCCCAGGCCTTGATTTCGATAGAGTCGGTGGACAGAGATGTGAATGCTCCGATGAAGGCTGATGCGAGGCGGGCGTTGGTGAGGAGGGGGATGTTGAGGTCGATCGCGGCGCGGCGTATCTTATAGCCGTTGGTGAGCTCGGCCGATGAGAGGTCGCGTGGGATATTGACCACGAGGTCGACTTCGTGATTGTGCAGGATCTCGAGGGCCTGGGGGTGCATGTCGGGCTCGGATGGCTTGTGCACGAGGGTGGCGTTGACGCCGTTTTCCATGAGGAAGCGGCGGGTGCCTTCGGTAGCGTATATGCGATAGCCGCGTGCATCGAGCATGCGTGCGGCATCGAGCATCGCGAGCTTGTGTTTGGCTGAGCCGGAGCTGAGCAGTACGCCCTTGGATGGGATGCGCTGGCCTACGGAAAGGAGTGATTTGAGGACGGCCTCGGAGGTCATCTCTCCCAGACAGCCTACCTCACCGGTGGATGACATGTCGACGCCGAGCACGGGGTCGGCTCCCTGGAGACGCGAGAATGAGAATTGTGAGGCCTTGATGCCAACGTAGTCGAGGTCGAAGGCGCTCTTGGATGGCTTTTCGACGTCGTGGCCGAGCATGATGCGTGTGGCGAGGTCGATAAAGTTGATCTTGAGTACCTTTGATACGAATGGGAATGAGCGTGAGGCGCGGAGGTTGCATTCGATGACCTTGATGTCGTTGTCCTTGGCGAGGAACTGTATGTTGAACGGGCCAGAAATGTTGAGCGCTTTTGCAATCTTGGCGCTTACTTTCTTGATGCGGCGCATTGTCTCGACATAGAGTTTCTGCGGCGGGAACTGGATTGTGGCATCGCCGGAGTGCACGCCGGCGTATTCGATGTGCTCGGAGATGGCGTAGGCCTTGATCTCCCCTTCGCGGGCGACGGCGTCCATCTCGATTTCCTTAGCGTCCTGGATAAACTCGGTGACCACGACGGGGTGCTGCTTGGAGACGTTGGCGGCGAGCTGGAGGAAGCGCACGAGCTCCTCGGCGTTGGAGCAGACGTTCATAGCGGCGCCTGAGAGTACGTAGCTCGGGCGGACGAGCACGGGATAGCCGACTTCGGCGACGAATTCGTGTATGTCGTCGAGGCTTGTGAGCTCGCGCCAGCGTGGCTGGTCGATCCCGAGGCGGTCAAGCATCGCCGAGAATTTGTGGCGGTCTTCGGCGTTGTCGATGCTTTGGGCCGATGTGCCGAGGATGTTGACGCCCTGCGAGTCGAGACGCGTGGCAAGGTTGTTGGGTATCTGTCCGCCGACGGAGAGGATCGTGCCGTGGGGCTGCTCGAGCTCGATGATGTCCATCACACGCTCGAATGTAAGCTCGTCGAAGTAGAGGCGGTCGCAGGCATCGTAGTCGGTGGAGACGGTCTCGGGGTTGTAGTTGATCATGACAGCTCGCCAGCCTTCGCGGCGTACCGTCATGAGGGCGTTGACGGAGCACCAGTCGAATTCGACGGATGAGCCGATGCGGTAAGCGCCTGAGCCGAGCACGATGATACTGCGGTGGTCGTGGAGATATTCGACGTCGTTTTCGGAGCCGTTGTATGTGAGGTAGAGGTAATTTGTCATCGCCGGGTATTCTGCGGCGAGGGTGTCGATCTGCTTCACTACGGGCACGATGCCAAGCTCTTTGCGGCGGGCGCGGACGGCGAGGATGGCAGCTTCGGGATCGGTCATGCCGGTCTTGAATACCGAGCGGCCTACCTGGAAGTCGCTGAAGCCTTGCTGCTTGGCCAGGCGGAGTAGTTCGGCGGGGATTGCTTCTACGGTATCGTATTTCTCAAGCTCGCGTGATGTCTCGATGATGTTGCGGAGCTTGAAGAGGAACCAACGGTCGATTTTTGTAAGTTCGTGTATGCGGTCGACGCTCATGCCGGCGTTCATGGCGGCTGCGAGTGCGAATACGCGTTTGTCGGTGGGGGCAGCAAGGGCGCCTTCGAGGTTGTCGATCTTTACGTTTTTGTTTTCGACGAATCCATGCATGCCTTGGCCGATCATGCGGAGGCCTTTCTGGAATGCTTCTTCGAATGTGCGGCCGATAGCCATGACTTCGCCGACGGATTTCATCGAAGAGCCGATCTGACGGTCGACGCCATGGAATTTTCCGAGGTCCCAGCGAGGAAATTTGCATACGACATAGTCGAGGGCGGGTTCAAAGAATGCCGATGTCGACTGTGTGACGGAGTTCTTGAGGTCGAATAGTCCGTATCCGAGACCGAGCTTGGCGGCGACGAAAGCGAGCGGATAGCCGGTGGCCTTGGATGCGAGAGCTGACGAGCGGCTCAGGCGGGCATTTACTTCGATGACGCGGTAGTCCATCGAGTTGGGGTCGTAGGCGTATTGTACGTTGCATTCGCCTACGATGCCGATGTGGCGTATGATTTTGATCGCGAGCGAGCGGAGGTAGTGATAGTCGTCATTGCTGAGGGTCTGCGACGGGGCCACCACGATGCTCTCGCCGGTATGGATGCCGAGGGGATCGAAGTTTTCCATGTTGCAGACGGTGATACAGTTGTCGAAGCGGTCGCGTACGACTTCGTATTCGACTTCCTTCCATCCTTTGAGCGATTTTTCGATGAGCACCTGTGGCGAGAAGGCGAGAGCTTTCTCGACGAGGGCCCGGAGTTCGTCGGCATTGTCGCAGAAACCGCTGCCGAGGCCGCCGAGGGCGTATGCCGCGCGCACGATTACGGGGTAGCCGAGGTCGTCGGCGATGGTGAGGGCCGACTCGATGTCGGAGGCTGCGCTGCTCTTGATGGTCTTGACGTCGATCTGGTCGAGCTTTTCTACGAAGAGTTCGCGGTCTTCAGTATCGATGATGGCGCGCACGGGGGTGCCGAGCACCTTGACACCATAGCGTTCAAGGACGCCTGAACGGTAGAGCTCCACGCCGCAGTTGAGGGCGGTCTGTCCGCCGAAAGCGAGCAGGATGCCGTCGGGACGCTCTTTTGCGATGACGCGTTCGACGAAATTGGGTGTCACCGGCAGGAAGTATATCTTGTCGGCAAAGCCTTCGGAGGTCTGCACGGTGGCGATGTTGGGGTTGATGAGGACGGTGGTGATGCCCTCTTCTTTCATAGCCTTGAGAGCTTGTGCGCCGGAGTAGTCAAATTCGCCGGCTTCGCCGATTTTGAGGGCACCGCTGCCCAGCAGGAGAACTTTTTTGATGGATGCGTCTTTGTTCATATTGGTATGCAAGCTCATAGAAGGTTGATGAATTCGTCGAAGAAAAATTCTGTGTCCCGCGGGCCGGAAGAGGCTTCGGGATGGAATTGCGCCGAGAAGTAGGGGAGTGATTTGTGGCGGATACCCTCGTTGGTGCCGTCATTCATATTGACGAACAGCGGCTCCCAATCTTCGGGGAGGGTTGAGTCGTCGACGGCGAAGCCGTGATTCTGGGATGTGATGTAGCATGAGTTTGTGCCGACGCGGCGCACGGGCTGATTGTGCGAGCGATGGCCGTACTTGAGTTTGTATGTCTTTGCGCCGGCGGCTTTTGCCAGGAGTTGGTTGCCCATGCAGATGCCGCAGATGGGTTTTCCGGCGGAGAGAGCCGTGCGGATGTGTTCGACGGTTTTTTCGGCGAAGTCGGGGTTGCCGGGACCGTTGCTGATGAAGAGCCCGTCGAACTCGATCTGATTGAAGTCATAATCCCAGGGCACGCGGATGACGCGGACGCCTCGGCGGGCGAGGCAGCGGATGATGTTGTGCTTAATGCCGCAGTCGACGAGTACCACGCGCTTGCCCTCCTCGGGACCGTATTCGTGCACTTCGGTGCAAGATGTCTTTGCGATTAGGTTTTCAGAGTTGGGGTCGTACAGCTCGGGCTCGTCCATTCCCTCGAATACAATTTTACCAAGCATGGAGCCACTTTGGCGGAGATGCTTGGTAAGAGCACGAGTGTCGATGCCGTAGATACCGGGGATTTTTTCTTCGCGGAGCCAATCGGCGAGAGTTCGGTCGGCGAGCCAATGACTGTGATCCCAGGCGTAATCCTGGGCGATGATGGCTTTGCAGTGGATACGTGAGCTCTCGAAGTGCTCGCTGAGGTCGGGACTGCCACCCTGGGGCGGAACGCCGTAATTGCCCAACAGCGGGAAGGTTGTTACTAAGATCTGTCCTTCGTAGGAGGGGTCAGTAAGACTCTCGGGATAGCCGGTCATGGCTGTGTTGAACACAACTTCGCCCGAAACAGGGATTTCATATCCGAATGATTTTCCTTCGTAACGTGTGCCGTCCTCGAGTATGAGGGTGGCTCGCTTGGTTTGTTGCATGCGGTAGTGTATGATGGGTTTGAGGCAGCCTCTTATGAGACTGTGCAAAGGTACGACTTTTTTTGCGATTTTAAGCAATTTTCACGCAAGTTTGTGTGCGAAAGCTGTTTTTCGCCCTCGGTGCTTGCGCTTTTGTGTGGCGAAATTGACACACTCTCTTGGATGATAAAGGTTTACTGCTTGTTTTTGCGATTGTATTGAAAAATGTACTTGATGTTGCTCGTGCTTTTTTCGGCTTATAGTACTCGATTATTACAATTCACACTAATATTTACCTAAAACCATTTCTCTCTATGAAAAAATTTGTATTTTTCGCTGCAGCGGCTCTGATGCTGGGCTCCTGTAGCTCGCATGAGGGCGACAGCCACGGCGACCCTCATTCGGGTATCCTGCCGCTGGCTGGATGAACTTACCTGTCGACAGTGCAACTATCTGCAGGTCGATGAAGATGGTGCAAAGGCATCCTCGGTGTCGACTGTTAATTCAGGCCTCACAGCTCCGATGACATGGACGTTGCGTTTTGATCGCCCATTCGCATATCTGCTCACCGATTCTGCCACAGGGACGATACTGCTGTACGGATTTGTGAATGACGTGCGTATTGACTGAAGATAGAATAGACATAATTTTTAGTATGTGCTGAGGGGTAGCCTTGCGTGAAGGAGGCTCCTCAGCATTTTTTTGGAGGTTGCGGCTATATATATTAATGTTAGGGAGTGGCAAAAAATGCGAATTTTGAAAATTTCGAGAAAAAAAGAAGAAAAAGATTTGGTGGATTCAAAATTAGTACTTAACTTTGCAACCGCAAATGAGAACCAAGTGTGGCTCATCTGCAAGCGAAAATTGAATTTGCCTCTTTAGCTCAGTTGGCCAGAGCACGTGATTTGTAATCTCGGGGTCGT
>CANSGE010000075.1 GCA_947646295.1 uncultured Bacteroidales bacterium | reverse complement strand
GCATTTTTTTCATTTTCTTGCGAACAAAGTTACGCATTTTTGAATTAAATTTGCAAGAACATCATATTTATGCAACTGCGACTGATACAATTCATCACCTTTATTGCACTGTCTGTTCCTCTGCTTGCAGCCCAAGATACAGATTCAGTCCCCTCTGACACCACAAAGCATGTCGGACTGATCCAGCGTATCATCAATTACTTCGGTGATGCCAACAAGCCCAAGCGCCACAAGCGTTTCGACTTCAGTGTGATAGGAGGCCCCCATTACTCGTCCGACTCCAAATTCGGCCTCGGCGTAGTGCTGGCCGGCGAATATGACACGGCCTTCCCCGACACCCTTACCGACACCCAGCTCTCAAATGTAGGACTATATGCCGATGCCACCACAGCCGGACACTTTTCTCTTTCGTTCCGTGGCAATCATTTTACACCCTTCAATAAATTCCGTGCCACCTACGATGTCACTTTCGAGTCAATCGACACAAAATTCTGGGGCATAGGCTATGCGCAATGTTCGCAGGACATCAACGAAACGGACTACCGCTATCTGGCTGCCCGCGCCAATATAAATTTCTCCCGCAACATGGGGTCGAATATCTATTTCGGCCCGGTGCTGGTATTCGACTATATCAATGCACGCCATACCGACCCCAGCGCGCTGTGGGATGGCCTGCCGAAGCATACTCTCAACTGGGGCCTCGGCCTCGCACTCGAATATGATACCCGCGACTGTATCACCAGCTGCCACAAGGGGCTTTTCTTCAAAATGTCACAGTATTTCGATCCGTCGTGGCTCGGCAACAAGTATGCCTTCGCCGTCAACGAATTTACCGGCGCTGTGTACAATCCGCTCTGGAAAGGGGCATGCCTGGCCTCGCAACTCCACTGGCGACTCACCTGGGGCGATACGCCATGGGGAGCTATGTCCACTCTCGGTGGCAGCCATAATATGCGCGGATATTTCGAAGGCCGCTACCGCGACAAATCCGAAGTGGATATCTGCGTGGAGCTGCGCCAGAATGTCTGGCGACGCAATGGCGTGGTACTCTGGGGTGGGGCCGCATCTATTTTCGCCAAGCCTTCTCAGATTCAGCTCAAGCGCATACTGCCCAACTGGGGTATCGGTTACCGCTGGGAGTTCAAGAAAAATATGAATATACGTCTCGACCTCGGATTCGGCCGCGGTCAGTGCGGTTTTATTTTCAATATCAATGAAGCTTTCTGATACATTTTCCCGCATATACTCTGCTGATTTCCTACTGTGGATTTTTCCACTGACACTTATAGCACCCAATGTCATCCTCGGTTTTACGGAGCAGACCGCCATCCTCTCCAAAATCGACAATATCGTGCTTCCACTCGGCATATATGTGCTGCTCGTCTCTCTGTCGGGCAAGGTCGGGCGTACGGTAGTATGCTGCTTGCCCATCACATTTTTCGCGGCATTTCAGATAGTGCTCCTGTACCTCTACGGCGAATCGATCATCGCCGTGGATATGTTCCTCAATGTCGTGACTACCAACATGAGCGAGGCCACCGAATTGCTCGGCAATCTCGCCGTGGCCATTCTCACGGTAATGATAGTGTATGTGGCACCCCTGGTCATCGGTATCATCGCATGGTGCCGCGGCGCCCGCGCGTCGCATGGCAGTCTGTCGGTAATGCGGCGCTGCGGCGTCATCGCCACCGGAGTCGGAGCCGCGTTGCTCGGAGTTTGCTACCTCAGCCTGCCGTCGTTCAACATCCTGCGCGACATATTCCCGGTCAATGTGATACACAATATGTTCACAGCCATCAGCCGCACGGAAGCTACGGCAGCCTATTACGATACATCGGCCGATTTCGATTTTCATGCCGTGTCGGGGCGCGACCCTGAAGTGCCCGAGATATATGTGCTCATCATAGGCGAGACATCCCGCGCCGACAATTGGCAGCTCTTCGGCTATGACCGTCCTACGACGCCGCGGCTGTGCGCCCGTACCGATGTAATAGGCTTTTCCAAAGTATTGTCGGAGAGCAATACCACACACAAGAGTGTGCCACTGCTGATTTCTCCTGTCACCGCCGCCAGTTTCAACGACTCAATATATTCTACGAAAAGTATAGTCGAAGCATTCAACTCCGCCGGATACCATACCGCATGGCTGTCAAATCAGGCGCGCAATCATTCATTCATCGAATTTTTTGCCCGCGAGGCCGACCGTGTCATCTATCTCGGCGACGACGGCGCCCATCACTACGACCACGAGCTGCTCGCTCATCTGCGCGCCGAACTCGACCATGACCCCTGCAAAAAGAAATTCATCCTGCTCCATACCTATGGGAGTCATTTCAACTACAATGACCGATATCCGGCCGACCACCACTACTTCAATCCCGACCGCTCCACCTGGGCCTCAGAAGAAAACCGCGCGGAGCTCATCAACGCCTACGACAACACTATCCGCTACACCGATGCACTCATCGACAGCGTGATATCAATAGTGGACTCCTACGGCTGCCCCGCTGCGATGATGTACACATCGGATCACGGCGAGGATATATTCGATGACGCACGCCGACGTTTCCTGCATGCTTCACCCGTGCCGACGTTCAATCAGCTGCACGTGCCGCTCCTGCTATGGATGTCGGAAGAACTGCGGGCGCTCGTACCCGGCATGTTCTCCCAGGCGCGCACCCGTGCCGAGTCGGATATTTCGTCAAGCGAAAGTATTTTCGACACCATGCTCTCAATCGCCGGCATCGACACGCCTTACGCCGATCGCACCAAAGCTCTCACTGATACCGACTATGCTTTCGGAGGCCGGTTTTACGTCAACGACTACAACGAGGGTGTGCCACTCAAAAGTGCAGGTTTGCGCATATTCGACTACGAAAGAATGCAAGAAAAAAATATTTCAGCCGAGTAAAGCCCTGCAAAAGTTTTCCAAAAATTTCTATATACAGCTTATTATTAAAGGATTAAAAATTATAGATACTTGAAAAGTTGTCCAAAACAGAAAATTACGACGTAATATCCGCGCTAAAATGTAAATAACTTTTATTTGCCGGAGTGGTATCTTTTTCGTAGCTTTGCTGCACAAATAAGACACCACCCTAAAATGATACAGACAGTCATCAAACGCGACGGACGAATCGTCGGCTACAACGAAGAAAAAATCAAGGCTGCCATCCGCAAAGCCATGCTCGCCACCGAGCTTGGCGAAGACGAGAGCCTCATAAATAAAATCGCTACGCGCATAGGCACGCGAGGCGATGAACGCATGAGCGTCGAAGCTATCCAGGACCTCGTAGAGCTCGAGCTGATGGAAAGTCCGCGCAAGGAAGTGGCAAAACGCTATATCGCTTACCGCGACCAGCGCAGTATCGCTCGCCGCGCCAAAACTCGCGATATGTTCCATGAAATCATTGAGGCGAAAAACAATGACATCACACGCGAAAACGCCAACATGAATACCGACTCACCCGCCGGTATGATGATGAAATTTGCCTCGGAGACCACCAAGCCTTTTGTGGATGACTATCTGCTCACCGAAGAAGCCCGCACAGCGGTGCGCCACGGATATATCCACATACACGACAAGGATTACTACCCCACCAAGAGCCTCACCTGCGTGCAGCACCCGCTCGACCGCATCCTCGAATACGGTTTCATAGCCGGACACGGCGAAAGCCGCCCCGCCAAGCGTATCGAGACCGCAAGCGTGATAGCATGTATCTCGCTCGAAACTGCGCAGAATGAAATGCACGGCGGACAAGCCATACCGGCCTTCGACTTCTATCTTGCACCTTTCGTGCGCTCTTCTTTCATCGAGGAAATCAAAAATCTCGAAAATCTCTCAGGCCGCGACCTCTCTAAATTCTATGACGTCAAGCTCAAGGATTACGAGAAAAAAGACCTCGAAGGTCTCGAAGGCGACGACCGACTGCTCCAGCACGCCATCAACCGCACCGTGAGCCGAGTGCATCAGGCTATGGAAGCTTTCATACACAATATGAACACAATCCACTCTCGCGGTGGCAACCAGGTAGTGTTCAGCTCCATCAACTACGGCACAGATACATCGGCTGAAGGCCGTTGCATCATACGCGAGCTCCTTCACTCCACTTACGAGGGTGTGGGCAATGGCGCGACTGCCATTTTCCCAATACAGATCTGGAAAAAGAAACGTGGCGTGAGCTACCTGCCCGATGACCCCAACTACGACCTCTACAAACTCGCGTGCAAGGTCACGGCCCGACGCTTCTTCCCTAATTTCGTAAACCTCGACGCGAATTTCAACCATCACGAAAAGTGGACCCCCGACGATCCCAAGCGCTACCTCTATGAAGTGGCCACCAAGGGCTGCCGCAC
This sequence comes from uncultured Bacteroidales bacterium, assembly GCA_947646295.1. Taxonomy (GTDB): domain Bacteria; phylum Bacteroidota; class Bacteroidia; order Bacteroidales; family Muribaculaceae; genus CAG-873. The sequence goes on along the minus strand of CANSGE010000075.1, from coordinate 6,230 downwards.
ACGCGTATTCGAAGACCGATACGGCGAAAAGACTTCCATCGGACGCGGCAACCTCAGCTTCACTACCATCAATATCGTGCGCATCGCCATCGAGTGCATGAACATTCAGGATAGTGAGGAGCGTATCGCCAAATTCTTCAAAGAACTCGACCGCGTGCTCGAAATCGCCGCCCGTCAGCTCTGCGACCGCTTCGACTTCCAGAAAACGGCTCAGGCCAAGCAATTCCCTCTCGTGATGTCGAAACTCTGGAACGGCTCCGATGTGCTCCGCCCCACCGACCGCGTCGAGTCCGTAATCAATCACGGGACTCTCGGCATCGGGTTCATCGGTCTGGCCGAATGTCTCATTGCCCTCACCGGCAAACATCACGGCGAGAGCGACGAATCGCAGAAACTCGGCCTCCGCATCGTGAGCCACATGCGTTCGCGCGCTAATGAATTCTCGGAACGCTATGAGCACAACTTCTCCATCCTCGCCACCCCGGCCGAGGGACTTTCGGGAAAATTCACATCTAAAGACCGCAAATCATTCGGCATCATCCCCGGCATCACCGACAAAATCTACTACACCAACTCCAATCACGTGCCGGTGTACTACCACTGCTCGCCGCGACACAAAGCCGAAATCGAAGCTCCCTACCATGAGCTCACACGCGGCGGCCATATATTCTATGTGGAAATCGACGGCGATGCCACCCACAACCCCGAGGCGATCATGGATATCGTGGATCTGATGGACAAGTATAATATCGGCTACAGCTCCGTCAATCACAACCGCAACCGCTGCATGGAGTGCGGCTATGAGGACGCATCAAAAGACCTCCAGGAATGTCCGCGCTGCCATAGCCGTGCCATCGACCGCCTGCAGCGTATCACCGGCTACCTCGTAGGCACCACCGACCGCTGGAACAACGCCAAGCTCGCCGAACTCAACGACCGCATCGTACATGAATAAGACTCTGAGGGTCGTCGATATCATCGAAGGTACATCCGTCGACGGCCCCGGCCTGCGCACCTCCATATACTTCGCCGGCTGCGACCATCAGTGCCCGGGCTGCCACAACCGGCAGACCTGGCCGCACGATGCCGGCCGCGAAATGAGCGTCGACGAAGTGATGGAGATAGTGCGCAGGGCCGATTTCAACGTCACATTCTCCGGCGGCGACCCAATGTATCAGGCAGAAGCCATAATACCCCTCGCACGGCAGATCGCCGAGGAGGGGTATTCGATATGGTGCTATACGGGATTTACACTCGAAGAACTTTCTGCTGTGCCATTTGCCGAAGAGCTGCTCGGATATATCGACACTCTCGTCGACGGTCCCTTCATCGAAGCACTCCGCGACACAGACCTCCGCTTCCGCGGCTCCTCCAACCAGCGCCTTATACGGCTTCACTGATTGGCTGACTGACACGCTTGGAGCGCCCTGATGTCAGATTTTTTCGACGTCGGTGGCGCGCAGCCATGCCTCGGTCGAATTATTGATCTTTACGTTGTACCATTGCGGCGACTCAGGATCGTCGGGGGTGGCAACGGAGTCCTTGACCTCGACTTTTGCCCCTTCGTTGAGCTGGACGGTCTTCTCGTTCTGTCGCGGCATTCGCGGCTGCGAGTTGAGCGTGGTGGAGCGGCTTGTCACCACAGCCTCGGAATGGTCATCGATACGTGCCCACGCTCCCGCGGCCACGATAATGAAATAAATCGTTATGAATATCAGGATAATACCACCGAAAAAGCCTATCTTGCGCAAAGCCACATTACCGGAGAAGATATAGAGAGCCACAGCTCCGCACAAAAGCACGAATGCTGCAAAGGCAAGCCAAGCCCAGGCATTGGCACTCATCGCCATGACCACAGATTGGTGCAAGCCGGTGAGAAATGAGGTATCATCCTCGGGCATATCACCGAGCTGGGTACGCACAAAGGCAAGATTGGCGCGCACGTCGTCGTTGGCCGGGTCGATGCGCAACGCACGCTCATAGGCTACGATGGCTTTGCCGGGATGGCCCTGACGGTAATAAGCGTTGCCGAGATTGTAATACACGTCGGCCGAGCGCTCACCTTGAGCGATGGCCGAGTTGTAAAGCTCCACAGCCTGATTGAAATTATCCTTACTGTACGCTGAATCGGCCTCGGCAAGTGTAGTCGCGCGGCTATCGAGCGCCGAAAGGAGCATCAGTGTGAAAAAAAGCGATATGAAGAAGATTATTTTTTTCATTTTGTAGTTTTCGTCTTTACGTCTTCGATTTCCTTGATAGCCTCCGATGCGCGGTCGAGCATCTCGTGCATGGCTACATCGGATGCCGATGGTGTGAAGCGCGCCATCTCACAGTCGTTGAGCACGTCGATAACCTTTTGGGCGGTCTCGTCGGTAGCACCGTATTCGGAAAGCCGGGTGGCGATATTGTCGGTGATGAGCTGCGAGGTGGGTATGTCGAGCTTGTCGCTGAGATAACCCTTGAGCGCGGTGGCGAGTTCGAGGTAGAATTTTTCGCTGTTGCGTGCTTTCATGAAAGCGGCAGCGGCCTTGAAGCGGCGGGCGGCCACACGGTTGGCGCGGGCGAGGCGGCGACCTTTGACGTCGGCCTCAAGGCGCACGTGGCGACGGTAGATGATGATCACTGCGACCAATGCCCCGGCCACAGCTATGTAACACAGCCAATACCACAGCTTGCCGAATACAGGCGAGGGTGCGGCGGAGGTGCCGGCAGCGAGCGAGTGGATGTGACGGATGTCCTTCATCACTGCATCTGCCGATGCTGCGGCGGAGGCTTCGCCGGTCACGCCGGAGCCGCGCACTACGTTCACCTTATAGACCGGAGTCGAAAGTGTGACGTACTTACCGGCGGAAGGATCGAAATATACGTAATTCTGTCCTCCGATCTCATATTTACCTGTCTGCTGCGGCACGATGGGATAATCCACACGATACGTGCCGGCCATATCTGCACCCTGGATGTGGGTATCGATATCGGTCTTGGGGGTATAGGCGTCGAAGTCGGAGGGGAAAGTCAGTTCGGGCTGACGGAGGAATTTGATATCGCCCGTACCTTTTATGATATACGAGTAGGTGGCTGCTTCATTGGTGCGCAGCAGCTCGGCGTTGGGTGTAAGCTCGGTAGAAATCGAGAATTTGCCCACAGCGCCGCTGAAACCTTCGGGCTGAGGCTGCGGGAGCGGCGTCACGTGGATTGTGGCCGTATGGCGCGGGGTGGTCACACGGGTCTCCTGCACGGAATATGTGGTGAAGAAACCTGCCGAGACAGGCACACGCGCGAGCACAGGCACATCATAGCGGCCTGCGGTGATGGTGAGGTCGCCGGCCTTCTGCGGATACAGTAGGCAGCGCTTGATTTCGATGGCGTAATATATCTGGCCGTTGAGACTTTCGCGGCTCACCTGCTGGCTTGGCTCGAGTTCTTCGGAGAGAAAACCTTCGAATACGGGCTGCTCAAGCACGGTGGGCACGTTGAATTCATGACGGGTATATATTTTTATAGATGCGATCACAGCTTCCATCTCGTAGACTTTGCTCTTGGAGAAAGTCACCCTGATCTGGAAATCCGATGGTGAAATGGCGGAGTTGCTGCCCTGCGGAGCGGGCGTGGCTGGCATACCGGGCTGCCGCGAGGGCTGGGCCTGTTGCTGCTGCGGGCGGCTCTCGGCGGGGAGCACCTTGAAAGTGGCGCCGCGGGCCGTGAGTTTCTTGCCACCGGCATTGACGGTAACGGGCGGGATAGTGACGGAGCCCACCGTATTGGCAATGTATATATATGATACAGTGACCGTCTGGGTAGTGCGCGTGCCACGTCCATCGGATACCATCGAGACAGAGGTGGAGGTGTTGGGTCCGGCGTAAAACGTACAGCCTTTGAGCTGGGGAGGCTCGGGCAGCGATGCCTCGACGTTGGTCATGCGGTAGGCGACACGAAACCGCTGTCCCTGCTCGACATTATCGACAGGCATCAGCTCGAACGATTGCGCTGCGGCCCATCCGGCCGCGCACACAATCGCGATAAGTGTCAATGTCAGTTTTATGATATTAAGCTTTTTCATTGGCTTGATAATTCTAAGAAGGCTTTTTTACCAAGGCTTGTCGGTGGAGGGGCGTCCAGCGGGGCGTGCCTCCTCCTCATTGACCTTGCGGCGGGTGGCATTCTCGCGGTTTTGCATCGTCTGGAGGATTTGCTCGGCGCTTTGGGTCATTGGCTGCTGCTGTTGTTGTTGCTGCTGGTCTTGTTGCTGTTGCTGCTCCTGTTGTTGCTGCTGTTGCTGTTGTTGCTGCTGGTCTTGCTGGTCCTGGTCCTGATTCTGATCCTGCTTGTCCTGCTGCTGTTCTTGTTGTTTCTGGAGAGCCAGCAAGAGATTCTGCCGGGCCTTTTTGTTTTCGGGTATCTTCCGGAGCGAACCCTTATACATTTCTATCGCTGTAGCATAGTCCTCGTCATTGAAAGCCATATTGCCGAGATTGTAAAAAGCTTTGGCCACAATTTCGGCATCGGCATCAGCTGTAGCGATGTCCTTGTAGATCTGCGCGGCCATCTTGCGGGGATCATTCTCGGTGTTTTTATTGTCGTCGGTGGCAAGCTGGCCGAGAGTGACAGCTTTGTTGAACAAAGCTACCGTACTCGACGGATTCACCGTAAGCGCATTGTCATAATATTTGAGAGCCTCATGAAACTTTTCCTGACCGAAAAGTTCATTGGCCTGCTTGAGGAGCAGGCGCTCCTGCTTGGAAGTACCCGACGATGAAGACTGCGCACCGGCCATCAGGGCGGGTGCAGCCATCACGGCGAGCAGGATATATCGTATCAGTCTCATTTCTTCGGATGTTTTGTAAAGAAATTGATATTTTTGAGCCAACTGTTCTTGCGGTCGAGCACAAAGATGTCGATGATGAGGAATGCGAAAGCTATCCAGCCGAAGAGGGGGAACTGCTCGGCTGCAGCCGAATAGCTCACATGCTTCAGCTCGGATTTCTGCAAGGTCTCGAGCTGGTCGGTGAGTTGGCGGAGGGCATCACCTGCGGCACCGTTGACCACGATACCGTGACCGGCCTCGGCAATCTCGGCGGCAAGTTTCTCATTGACTGTCGTATTTACGATGTTTCCTTCGTAGTCACGCATGTATTCGCCTTTCTTGCCGGGAAGAGGTATGGGCGCGCCTTTTGTGGTGCCGAGGCTTACGACATCGAGCTGGATGTCATTTTCGGCGGCGAGCTTGGCAGCCTCGATAGCCTCGCCCTCGTGGTCCTCGGCATCGGTGATGAGCACGATGGCTTTGTGTATATTTTCATCGGGGCCGAAGCCGTTCATAGCCATGCGGATAGCCTCGGCTATTGACGTGCCCTGATATTGCATCTGCGAGGGATTGAGTTCGCTCAGATACATTTTTGCCGAATAGAAGTCGGTGGTCATCGGGAGCTGAGTCTTGGCATCGCCGGCGAATACCACGAGTCCCACCTTATTGTTGTCGAGCTTATCGATCATCTTTTCGAGCACGAGACGGGCGCGGTCGAGACGCGATGTGCCCTGGGGGTCATCGGTAGCCGATGCGAGCATGGAATTGGAGAGGTCAAATGCTATCATCACCTCGATACCTGTAGTGGTCTCGTCGTGCATGCGCTCGCCGGCGCGCGGGCGCGCCAACACAAATACGAGTGCGGCCAGGGCAATCATGCGGAGCACGAATTTGATGGCCGGCTTGTACTTGGATGCATCGGGCATGAGATGGGCTATGACGTCGAGGCGGCCGAAACGCTGCAAGAGGCGGCGATGGCGGCGTCGCGCGAGCCAATATATGAAATAGAGCAGCGGCACGAGCCACAGCAGATACAGTAGATATGGATTTGCGAAATCAAACATCGGAGATAGTCAATTTTAGGGGATTTGACGCAGGAAAAGATAGCGCAGGAGGAGTTCGAGCGCGAATATACCGAATGCGAGCCATGCCCAGAGCATGTAATCGTCTTCGGTGTGTGAGAATGTCTTGACGTCCATCTGAGTCTTTTCGAGCTGGTCGATTTCATGGAAAATCTCGGCGAGGGCCTGATTGCCTGTGGCGCGGAAGTATTTACCTCCGGTGGCATCGGCTATCTGGCGGAGGGTGCCTTCGTCGATCACCACTTTCTGCGGAGCGTATACGATATTGCCCGTATAGTCATACTTCTGGGGGTAGAGGGCGGTGCCGTTTGTACCGACACCCACGGTATAGATCTTGACGCCCATTT
>CANSGE010000074.1 GCA_947646295.1 uncultured Bacteroidales bacterium | reverse complement strand
GAATATACCAAAAGGATGCGTGCGCGCATCCTTTTGTTTTTAGACAATAAAACATCTGCCCTATGCTTTGGACAAAGATATACGATAAATATTATCCTGCCGGCACCCAGGGCCGCCGGATACTCGAACAGCACTGCCGCTCAGTGGCGGAGCTTGCTCTCGAAATCAACCGCGGGCGTCATCTCGGATTAGATCCCGCTGAGGTCGAGGATGCGGCGATGCTCCATGACATCGGCATTTTCCTTACGGATGCTCCCGGCATCGGTTGCCATGGCACCGAGCCGTACATACGCCATGGCGTCCTGGGAGCCGATTTGCTGCGCAGCGAGGGTGCTCCTGAGGAGTACGCACGCGTAGCCGAACGCCATACCGGCGCAGGCATATCCCGTGAAGATATCGAAGAGTTGCATCTGCCGCTCCCGGTTGACCGCGACATGATGCCACACAGCCTGCTTGAGCGGCTGGTATGTTATGCCGATAAATTCTATAGCAAAAGCGGCGACATGCAGCGCAAAAGTCTCGAGCGGGTGCGTCAGTCCATGGCACGTCACTCATCGCGCACGTCAGAGCGCTTCGAGGAGCTTCACCGCGAGTTTACTCAGCAGCTGTGACGGCCTCGGGCACGTCCACGAGCCGGATATCGTTCAGCCGCAGCCGGGCCTCGAGGTAGCGGCGCAGTTCGTCGCGCCGGGCCTGATTGAGCGCGGGTTTGCAATTGATCAGAGCCACATTCACCGTGTCGAGCTCATGCGCGCCGGCTCCGGCAAAGATGGCTCGGCTCACGGCTATGTCGCGTACCTGCGGGAACACTACTTTGAGTTCCGGGATGAGCTGCGCGGCGATTGAGTCGGCTTCTTGCTGTCCGGCCAACACCGTTTTCAGGGAGTCGATGGTGGCTTGTTTGGCTGCCAGCGATGATATGGTCACGTCGTAGATGTCGCGTATGGAGTTGGTCTTCAGTTCGGCGAGATTGGTCTGATTGTCGCCTTGCACAATATTGATGGCCGTGCCCTCGAGACCGAAGTATTTGAGCTGCGATGAGAGCGCGAGCTGCAGTGAGTCCTGCGGCAATACTTTGCCTATCAGCGTGATATTGATCTCGCCTTTGCCTGCGTGCCATGCCGAGCTGCTCGCCAGCACGTGCGTGGCCGGAAATACACATTCTTCCTCGACGAATCGCGCGGCATTGATCTGGAAGCGTGATTGCCGCAGCATATTGTAGGTGAGATATACGCTCGGGAGCAAAGTGAGCAAAGCGGTGATGTACACGATGCGGCGCACCTTGCGGGCACGCACTACGTCAACAACCGCCGCCGGCTTGTATTTCATCAGCTTCACGCCGATGAATGTCGATAAGGCGATGAATATGGAATTGATCAGGAAGAGGTAGAAAGCCCCGAAGAAATAATTGAATTGCAGGGTCGCCAAGCCATATCCGGCTGTGCAAAGGGGCGGCATAAGGGCTGTGGCGATGGCCACGCCGGGTATCACATTGCCTTTGCTGCGCGAGCCGATGGCCAGGATACCTGCCGCACCGCCGACAAATCCGATGAGCACATCGTAGATGGTGGGTGAGGTGCGGGCCAGCAGTTCGCTGTGCCCCTCGCTCACAGGTGATATCACGAAATAGAGTGTCGAGGCTATTACGGAAAATCCAGCAGCCATCACAAGGTTGCGCAGCGAGCGTTTGAGCAGATCGAAATCCATGATACCCACTCCGAGGCCCAGACCGATGATGGGTCCCATCAGAGGTGAAATGAGCATCGCGCCGATGATCACGGCGGTCGAGTTGGTGTTGAGACCGAGCGATGCGATGAGGATGGCCAGTATCAGAATGACGATATTGGTGCCCCTGAACGAAACGCCCTCGCGTATTGATTGCTCGGCTTCATCCTGAGGAAGCAGGTAGCCCGACAGGGAGAAGTAGCTCACCATCGTATCTTTGAGTTTCGATATAATGTTGTTGCTCATTTCTGTGATTTTAGTGGGATAAACGGCATGATATATCAAAAAAGCGCCCTCGCCTTGCGGGCGGGACGCTTCAGTTCGTCTTTTTTCGGGGTAGGGGAGGTGTATCAGTTGGCCTCTTCCACACCTGCGAGGAGCGGGTCGATCATGATGCGTCCGCAGTATTCGCATACGAGCACTTTCTTGTGCATGCGTATTTCCATCTGCTTCTGCGGGGGGATGCGGTTGAAGCAGCCGCCGCAGGCGTTGCGCTGCACGTATACGATGCCGAGACCGTTGCGTGCGTTCTTGCGGATGCGCTTGAATGCTTGGAGCAGACGCTCGTCATCGATATGAGATTCGAGGTCTTTGGCCTTCATGCGGAGATTTTCCTCTTCCTGACGTGTCTCGCTGATGATTTCGTCGAGCTCGGTCTGTTTTTCCTTGAGGATGTGCTGGAGGTCTTCGAGGCGTTCGTTGGTCTGGTTGATGTCGGCTTTGCGGTTTTCGATGGCGCGGGTGTGCTCGTTGATGTGCTTCTCGGCCAATTCGATTTCGAGCGACTGGAATTCCACTTCCTTATGGAGCAGATCGTACTCGCGGTTGTTGCGCACATTGTCGAGCTGCTCATTGTACTTGGCGATGAGCTCGCGGCAATTGGCGATTTTGGCTTTTTCTGCAGCCATAGCCTGAGTGAGGTCGCTGATTTCGTTTGAAAAATTTTCAATACGTGTATGCAAGCCTGCGATCTGGTCTTCGAGGTCTTTGACTTCGAGAGGGAGCTCGCCGCGGATTGTTTTGATGCGGTCGATTTCCGAGAGGATAGTTTGCAGCTCGTAGAGGGCCTTGAGGCGTTTCTCCACGCTCAGCACTTGATCGGATTTCTTATCTGCTGCCATTATAAGTAGTTTATTGGATTTTTTTCGTTTCGGGAATAATAGACTGCAAAGTTAGGAAATTTTTCGGTAATTACCCGATAAAAAATCTCTTTTGCACATGATTCGCTCTCAAAATGTCCGATATCGACTATAAAGAGGTCATTTCCGTGGTCTACAAAGTCGTGATAGCGTACGTCGGAGGTCAGATATGCCTGGGCACCTGCTGCTTTGGCCGCGGGTATGAATTCGCCTCCGGCGCCTCCGCACATGGCTATGCGGCTGATAGGCGCGCCCGTGCCTGCCGAGCATCGGCATACGGGAGAGCCGAACGTCTTTTTGACAAGCTCGGCAAATTCGGCCTGCGAAAGCGGGGCGGGCAGCGTGGCCACTACGCCCAGTCCCGTATCGTCGCCGGGCTTTCCGGGCGCGAGCGGGGCACACACTTCGGCTCCAAGCATCCTCGCCATAGTGTACGAGATGCCGCCTACGGCAGAGTCGAGTGAGGTATGTGCGGAGTATACAGTGATGCCCGAACGGATTGCGTCGAGCACGGCGCGTTGCACTGGATTCTCGCCTGTGATAGAGCGCAGCCCCTTGAATATCAAGGGGTGATGCGATACTATCAGATTGCAGCCACGCTCGCGGGCTTCCGCGACGATGGCCGGCGTTACATCAACGCACAGCAGCACTCCGCGGCACTCGTCGGCGCTCCAGCCGAGCTGCACCCCGGAGTTGTCCCAGTCTTCCTGGAGGCTGAGGGGTGCATACTCGTTGATGGCGTTTATGATATCGGCGTTGGTCATTCCTCGGGGAGTACCACTTCGAGTTTGAGTTCGTCGAGCTGTTTCTGATCGAGGGCGGCGGGAGCATCGAGCATCACATCGCGGCCTGAATTGTTTTTCGGGAATGCGATGCAGTCGCGTATCGAGTCGAGTCCGGCGAAGAGTGATACCCAGCGGTCAAGCCCGTAGGCGAGCCCTCCGTGAGGGGGTGCGCCGTACTTGAATGCATTCATCAGGAAGCCGAATTGCTCCTGAGCCTTCTCGGGGGTGAATCCGAGTATCTCGAACATCTTGGCCTGCAGGGCGCTGTCGTGGATACGTATGGAGCCACCGCCCACTTCCACGCCGTTGATCACCATATCGTAGGCATCGGCGCGCACGGCGGCCGGGTCGGTGTCGAGCATGGGGATATCCTCGTCTTTGGGATGGGTGAAGGGGTGGTGCATGGCCATCAGGCGCTGCTCCTCATCGCTCCACTCAAACATCGGGAAGTCAACCACCCAGAGGCATGAGAATTTGTTTTTGTCGCGCAGGCCGAGCTGACGTCCCATCTCGAGACGCAGTTCGCAGAGCTGCTTGCGGGTACGCATGGCGTCGTCGCCGCTCAGTATCAGTATCAGGTCGCCTATCTGGGCATCCATGGCCTTGGCCATAGCCTGCAGGGTCTCCTGTGTATAGAATTTGTCGACAGATGATTTCACTGTGCCGTCCTCACCTACGCGGGCATATACCATGCCCTTGGCGCCGATCTGCGGGCGCTTCACGAAATCGGTGAGTGCGTCGAGCTGCTTGCGGGTATATCCGGCAGCGCCCTTGGCGCAGATGCCGCCGATGTAGGCTGCATTGTCAAATACGCTGAAGCCGTGGCCTTTGAGGATATCCATCAGTTCCACGAATTTCATGTCGAAGCGTGTATCGGGCTTGTCCGAACCATAGTATTTCATAGCATCGGCCCAAGGCATGCGGGGGAAGGCTTCGGTAAGCTCGATGCCGCGTATTTCCTTGAAGAGGTGCTTGGCCATGCCTTCGAAGAGCTCGATGACGTCATTCTGTTCGATGAAGCTCATCTCGCAGTCGATCTGGGTGAACTCGGGCTGGCGGTCGGCGCGCAGGTCTTCGTCGCGGAAGCATTTCACGATCTGGAAGTAGCGGTCCATGCCCGATACCATCAGGAGCTGCTTCAGTGTCTGGGGCGACTGGGGCAGGGCGTAGAATTGTCCCGGATTCATGCGTGAGGGCACCACGAAGTCGCGTGCGCCTTCGGGTGTGGAGCCTACGAGCATAGGGGTCTCGATTTCGAGAAATCCCTTTGAGTCGAGATAGCGGCGCACCTCCATGGTCATGCGGTGGCGCAGCTCCAGATTGGCGCGCACGGGGCTGCGGCGCAGGTCGAGATAACGGTAGCGCATGCGCAGGTCGTCGCCGCCGTCGGTGTCGTCCTCGATGGTGAAGGGCGGCACTTCGCTGGCATTGAGCACTTTCAGCTCGGTTGCCAGAATTTCGATATCGCCTGTGGGCATATTGGGGTTTTTGGCGGTGCGTTCGGCCACAGTGCCTTTCACCTGCACTACGTATTCACGACCGAGATGATTGGCAGCCTCGTTGAGAGCTGCGTCTGTCGAATTGTCGAAAACGACCTGGGTGATACCATAGCGGTCGCGCAGATCCAGGAAGGTCATGCCTCCCATCTTGCGCACGCGCTGTACCCATCCGGCCAGAGTCACGTCACGGCCTGCGTCGCTCAGGCGCAACTCGCCGCATGTATTTGTTCTGAACATATATATGTATTGTAGTATATTTGATTCGATGTGCAAAGTTAACGAATTTGCGCCCAAAGTCAAAGAAGTAGGCGCATAAAAAAACTATCGGCGATCCGAAAATCGTCGATAGCATTCACACGGGTGGGCGCTGAGGGATTCGAACCCCCGACCCTCTGCTTGTAAGGCAGACGCTCTGAACCAGCTGAGCTAAGCGCCCTTTCTCGCCGAAAGCGTTGCAAAATTACTGCTACTTTTTGAATTGTGCAAATTTTTCAGCAACTTTTTTTCAAGAAATTTTCACGAATTTTTACAATCGCTTGAAAAGTAGCCGTTTATGCTTTCGCTTTCAGCGGGCCGAAAAACTATGGTTTCGCGGCGTTCTCGGTCTTCGGCGCCGTTTCCACCGGTTTTTCATACGAATCTTTGTCGGCTGCGATGATGAAACTGTTGCGCTTCCAGATGGCCACAAGCAGCACTACCACGAGCACACAACCGTTGAAGATAAATGAGAAGTTGGTATCGCCCTGTGCATCGAAGAGGCGCTTGGCGCCGCTGATGATGAAAGGCACAAGCGAGATGCCGATATAATTACACGTGAGCAGATAGGCGAAATATTCGGTCGACTTTGCCGTATTCGGTGCTATATATGACGTCTTGTCGTATATGATAGGCTGGATAACGCCGTATCCGAGCCCCATCACGAATACACCTGCGATATAGCTCCAGTAAAAATGCAGCAGTCCCACCATGAACAGACCCACGACGCACAGCACTATGGCAATCTCCATGGTCCACTTGCCCACCATATGGATGATACGCGACAGGAAGAATCCCGATAGCGTGGCCGCCGTGAAGAACATAGCCGTGGCCACACCCACGTCACCCGTCGTGAGATGGTAGTGTCCCATCACGAACGGCAGATAATACGACACTACCTCCGTACCGTAGGTAGCCATGAAGTACAGCGCCATCACGCCGCCCAGCAGGATGAGCGAAGCTCTGCCCTGGAAGTGGAAGTTGACGTTGGCCGGGCGCTTGGCCGCCTTCGACGTGCGTATATCATCGTCAGAGGGCCGGGCCGGTTCCTTGCGGGGCTGCAGCGGCGGCGGAGTCGCTTCCACCTTGTTTTTATCGATGTAAGCCGTGGTCATGAACGGTATCAGACACAGCGGGATGATCGGCACCATATATACTATAAATGAGAGATGCCAGCTTATCGAAGCCACCCAGCCCACGAAAAGTGTAGCGAAGATGACCGTGAAATTCGATATACCCGACTTCATGCCCAGCTGGCGCGTGCGTGCCTTGCCCACAAAATTCTGCGATATGAGGCTCGCCGCGAGCGGTATCACCAGGCCGCAGCCTACACCGAGAAGGCAGCTCAGCAAGATCAGCTCTATCATCGACTCTGCGAAGAAATACAGCACTCCGGTGAGAGTATAGAGCGCGAGCCCGATGCCGAGCACGAATATCTGGTTTTTCGGCGTGCATATCTTGCCCGACCCCAGGATGAAGGGTATCGTCACAAGATTAGGCAGCACCGTGAGGAGCTGAATCTCAAGCTCGGTCACATTTTTGAATACATGGTCGAGCTTGCCCATGATCGGAGAGATGGCCAGGCCGGGGAGATTCACCGTCAGCGAGATGGATAGTATGGCGATCAGCGAAATCAGGGGGATTTTGCCGCAGCCTGAATCTACGTATTTCATATTTTGGAGATCTTTTTGTTGTTTTTTTCTTGAAGTGTACTTGCTGTCGTCGGCGGCGGTCTGGGATGTCGTTCGCGTGTATATATAACATTTTCTTTCCCATATCGGTTCAATGCGTGTAAATTGCCATCATTTAGCTGCATTTCACCCAATTTTTTATGATGGCTTAACTTTTTCCGGGCATGAGTGTTTTATTATATGTACTTGAAATGTAAAAACTTCCGACAGTCTGACACTGCGCACTTCGCATACTTATTTATTTAATATTATAAAAACATCTTACAAACACCCCTAAAAACTTTATCCAAATATGAGAGCCTATAAAACAGCACTTCTCGCGGTTGCGCTCACGGCTGTCCCCCAGATCAAAGCCGATACTCCTGCCGAAAGTGACTCAGATCGTACAAACCCCATTGAGATCAAGCGCATGACGCCCGAGGTCAAGACTATCCTCGAGCGCAATCGTCAGCCTGATCCACGGCAGACACCCGTGCCTAATTTCGTCGTCAAATCCCGCAACAACAACTTCATCGTCACCGTGGGCGGCAATGTCAACGTGATACTCGGCGGCGACATCGGCAACAACCTCTACAAGCAGGATGGTGCGGGCATAAGCTTCGTCACCAGCCAGATACCCGTCCCCGCCACCACCGGACACAAGGGCGACTTCTACATCAATCCCATCTCCGGAGCCGTCGACCTCCAGGTGACAGGTTTCGCAAATACCCCCAATGAAGTCTCAGCCTACGTCAAATTCGGCACCAATGGCATCAACACCAACGTAGTGCTCCAGCGAGCATACATCACCTGGCGGCACTTCCAGCTCGGCCAGCAGCTCACCCTCGCGCAGGACGCCTACGCCTGCCAGCCACCCACCATCGACCCCGAGGGCCCCTCGGGCTGCCTCTCAGCCGTGGCCTACGAAATCGCCTATAAGTCAAAAGACTACAATGGCTTCCGTTTCGCCGCCGCGCTCGACTACCCCACATACTATTCGGCCAACGGCTACTACCGCGGCCACGATTATCCCAGCTACAATGGCAAGAAAGTCGATATCAGCGCAGATCAGGTCATCCCCGACATCCCCGCATGGATCGAATACACCTTCTCACCCTGGAACCGCATCCGCCTCACCGGCTTGCTCCGCAATTTCCGCTACCGCGATGACGTCACCAACACCACCCGCTACCAGCCCGGCTACGGAGTGATGCTCTCCGGCAACCTCTGCCCCGTCAAGCCCCTCATATTCTACTATCAGGTAGCCTACGGCAAAGGCATCGGCGCCTACCTCCAGGACCTCGCCGGACAGGAATTCTCCTATATCCCCGACGACGCACGCCCCGGCCGCATGCACGGTGCGCGCATGATGGGAGCCAACATCGGTGTGAGCTACAACCCCACATCGCGCCTGCAGTTCAACGCCATGTTCTCCGAAAGCCGCATCTGGGACGTAGCCGACTACGCCACAGCACCCGACTCCGGCTGCAACTACAAATACGCACTCTACGCCGCCGTCAACTGCTTCTACAACATCACCCCCTATCTCCAATGGGGCATCGAGTACCTCTGGGGCCACAAACAGACGTGGGACATCGGCGGAGCGCACGACAGCCGCATCCAGACACAGCTCGCATTCACATTCTGAAGCATACTCATATATAATATATATACATACAACACATCTATAACTATATAAAACACTCGTATTATGAGAGGCATCAACACAGGATACGGCACACGTCTGCCGTTGTGGGCCCTGTTCAATCTATATGTGATATACATTATCACATCGATTCCGGGCCTGGCCATCTCGCCGATCATGGGCGACCTGACCCGTATTTTCCCGGGTACCAGCCAGCTTGAGACACAATTTCTCACCCTCGGCCCTAATATCGCAGCCATTCCATTCGTATTTCTCGGTGGCTGGATCGGTACCAAGTTCAACAACATGAAGCTGCTCAATTGGACCTGTATCTTCTACGGCATCGGCGGTGCGCTCTTCTTCATCGCCCCCAACATGATCTCGCTCATCATCCTCAGCTTCGCCATAGGCATTGCCGCCGGCATCATTTCACCGCTTGCCAGCGCATTCGTCTCCGACCTCTTCAAGGGTGAGCAGCGCACCAAGCAGTACGGCTACACCTCAGCCGTGCTCAATCTCGTGCTCATGGCATCAACCATCGCCACAGGCTATCTCGCCAAGATCAGCTGGCGTCTGCCATTCCTCATCTACCTTCTCCCCTTCGTCCCGCTCTTCTTTGCCGCCAAATTCAAGACCTTCATCAAAGAGCCGGCCGATATCCGCCAGGGCGACGCCAAGAAAATCAATGTCCCCAAGGTGAAATACAAATTCTCAGAGAATGTCAATATGCCCATGCTCATCCGCTACTGCGCATATTACTTCTTCATCACCCTCGTCATCGCCGCCATCAGTCTCTACGTGCCCTTCCGCTTCACCAACTCGGCCGAAGCAGGTGACCTCACATCGATACTCTTCCTCGGCATCATGGCCTCAGGCTTCACCCTCAACTTCGCCCTGCGCTATATGCGCAAGTATGTAGCCATCATCGTCATGGCCTTCATCCTCGGCGGCTTTGTCCTCATGGTCATTTCAGATGCAGCCGTCATCGTAGGCATCGGTATCCTCATCGCATCCTACTTCTACGGCATCGCACAGCCCTACTACTACGACCGCCTCTCGCTCGTATCAACCCGAGTGGCCCTCACACTTACCATGGCATGGTTTGCCGTCATGGACTCCATCGGCAACGTCGTGGCGCCCTTCATCATCGACGGCATCGCCAAAGTGATGGGACGCTCCACTTCCACCGACCCCGTCATCGCATTCAAGATCTGTATGTACATGTGCTTCGTCGCACTCGCCATCGTGATCGTGCGCAAGATTGTCGTCGCAGCCCGCGCCCATACCGGACATCAGGAGAAACCCGCCGTCGTCCTCGGCGACTCTGTCAACCCAATGCCCGCAAAAAAGAAATAATACTCCTCTAATGGTATAATATTATGTACAAGCCCAACTTTAAAAACACACAGCCCACCGAGTATGTGCTCAACGAGCACACCCGCGGATACGCCCAGTGTATCGACAACAACTGGAATTACGCCGTATACGCCCAGGACCCCGCTGTAAGCATCTATCAGAATGAATACAACGCCGGATACGTCCAGGGCAAGGTGCAGACACAACGTGTCATCAAGGCCACCCGTAACAACACCTGGAAATGGTACGTACTCGACGAAGGTCCCGGCGCCGACTCCACTCAGATTCCCCCGAATGGTCTCCAGATTGCCGGCGACGCATTGGTCGAAAACTACAATTATCTCACCGGATGGGCCGAGAAGAACGCCGACGACAAGCGCACCGTAGGTATCATACGCCTCATGTACCGCATGCTCGGCATCTACCACGGAGCTGCCGACAAGGCTCCCCTCACCGATGTGAAATTCGACGACCTCAAACTCGCCAATATGGATGCCTACGACGCCGTCCTGCACGCCGGCGACGATGCCCTCTCATTTCTCG
>CANSGE010000073.1 GCA_947646295.1 uncultured Bacteroidales bacterium | reverse complement strand
ACTCTCCAGCAGGCCAAGGCTCAGCTCGTGCAGGCCCAGGCTGCTCTCACATCAGCCAAGCGCAACCTCGCCTATACCGTAGTAACCGCTCCCTCCGACGGCGTGGTCGGCTCGATCCCCAACCGGGAAGGCTCGCTCGCATCGCCCTCATCGGCAGTGCCCCTCACCACCGTCAGCGACAACTCCGAGGTGTACGCTTACTTCTCGCTCACCGAGAAAGATATCCTCGAAATGACCGACAATGGCAGCAAGCGTCTCAACGATGCCGTAAACTCCATGCCCGAGGTCACTCTCATCCTCGCCGACGGCACCGCATATCCCCAGACCGGTAAGGTAGCCACTGTATCCGGTGTGCTCGACAGCTCCACAGGCTCGGCATCAGTGCGCGCTCTCTTCCCCAACCCCACCGGAATGCTCCGCAGCGGATACACCGGCAAGGTGTCGGTACCTGTTACAGCTCAGGCGGCAATCGTGATCCCGCAGAAGGCCACCTTCGAGCAGCAGGACCTCAAGTACGTCTTCACCCTCAACGATTCCAATATGACCGTGGCAACCCCCATCCAGGTGCTCCCGCTCAACGACGGTAAGAACTACGTAGTCACCTCCGGTCTCAACGCCGGCGACCGCATCGTTGTGGAAGGTATCGGTACCTCCGTACGTGCAGGCATGCCCGTCAATCCCGCTCCCGTAGCTGATCAGCAGGCTCCTGCCGAAGCTGCCGCTGCCGAAGCAAAATAAACATCCCCCGACTATCTGTAACGAAAAGAAATGAAACTCGATACGTTTATCAACAGACCTGTGCTCTCGACGGTAATCTCGATCTTTATCGTCTTGCTCGGTATCCTGGGTATGGTATCGCTCCCGATTACCCAATATCCTGATATCGCGCCTCCTACAATCCAGGTCTCCACAACATATAACGGCGCCAACGCCCAGGCCGTGCTCAACTCTGTGATCGCACCTCTCGAAGAGTCGATCAACGGTGCCGAAGGCATGGACTACATCACCTCTACGGCCACAAATACCGGTTCGGCCACTATCACAGTGACCTTCCGCCAGGGCTTCAATCCCGATATGGCAGCCGTCGACGTGCAGAACCGCGTCTCAAAGGCCGCCAACCTCCTCCCCTCCGAGGTCAACCAGGTGGGCGTCGTAACTCAGAAACGCCAGACATCAATGCTCGTCGGTGTGGCCCTCGTGGACACCACAGACACCTACTCTGAGGAATTTCTCGACAACTACATGAAGATCAACGTCATCCCCGTGCTCCAGCGTGTGAGCGGTGTAGGTGACGTGATGAGCTTCGGCGCCGACTATTCGATGCGTGTATGGCTCAAACCTGATGTGATGGCCCAATACGGCCTCATGCCCTCCGATGTGGCTGCCGCTCTCGCTGAGCAGAACGTCGAGGCCGCTCCCGGTGCTTTCGGCGAGCAGGGCGACCAGTCATTCCAGTACCAGATGCGCTACCGCGGCCGTCTCACCACTCCTGAGGAATTCGGCGACATCGTGGTGCGTGCCAACTCTAATGGCGAGGTGCTCTACCTCAAGGATGTGGCTGAGCTCGAACTCGGTCGTGTGTCCTACGGCTTCCACAACAAGGCCAACGGCCACCCTGCTTCAATGGCAATGGTATTCCAGACCCCTGGTTCCAATGCTACACAGATCATCAACGACGTGCTCGCTCAGGTCGACCAGATGTCAAAAGAGCTCCCCAAAGGTCTCACATATGAAATCCCGATGAACAACAACGAATTCCTCTACGCTTCGATCCACAACGTGATCCGTACGCTCATCGAGGCCTTCGTGCTCGTGTTTATCGTCACCTACGTATTCCTCCAGGACTTCCGCTCCACCATCATCCCCGCCATCGCCATCCCCGTGGCCTTGATCGGTACATTCTTCGTGCTCAACCTCATCGGCTTCTCCATCAACCTCATCACTCTCTCGGCTCTTGTGCTCGCCATTGCGATTGTGGTCGACGACGCGATTGTGGTCGTCGAGGCCGTGCACGCCAAGCTCGACCAGGGATACAAATCATCGCGCCGCGCATCTATCGATGCCATGAATGAAATCGCAGGCGCCCTGATATCGATTACCCTCGTGATGATGCTTGTGTTTATCCCGGTATCGTTCATGCCCGGTACAGCCGGTATCTTCTACCAGCAGTTCGGTCTTACGATGGCTATCGCGATCGGTTTCTCGGCCGTCAACGCCTTGACGCTCTCGCCTGCCCTCTGTGCCGTGTTCCTCAAGCCTCACAACAGCGATGATACCCTCAAGGAACGTCTCGGCAAAGCATACTCCGCAGCCAGCGAGGCCGCCATGGAGCGTGTGCACAAGGCCAAGCGCTCGTTCGGTGTCAACTTCCCGCCCATCATCACAGTGGCCCTCCTCATCGCCACGATTGTATTCATGATCCTCGACTGGTTCGCATTCGAGAATATCATCGAGAGCTGTATCGCCTGCGTGTGCGCCTTCCTGATGATCCTCGGTCTCTTCGGCTCGCGCTTCCACCGCGCCTTCGAACACGGCTACGAACGTGTGCTCGCCGGCTATCGCAAGGGTGTAGGCTTCTGCTCGCGTCACAAGATCACATCATTCGCCACGGTAGTAGTGGCCATAGGCATCCTCGTATGGCTCATGGCCCGCACCCCGAGTGCGATGGTACCTGATGAAGATACCGGCTTCATGTTCGGTATGGTCGATATGCCTGCCGGTACATCGCAGGAACGCACCACCGAGGTGCTCAATCAGCTGGAGAAGATCGTGATGGCAAATCCTGCCGTGCAACTTTGCCAGACCATCAACGGTTACTCATTCATCTCCGGTCAGGGTGCCACATACGGTACACTCCTCATCAAGCTCAAGAATTGGGATGACCGTACAGCCGACCAGAAGTCGACAGAAGTCATCAAACAGCTCTATGGAGCCACCGCCGGCGTGAAAGACGGACGTGTGATGTTCTTCGCACCGCCTATGATCACCGGTTACTCAGTGACAAACAGTATCGAGCTCAAGATGCAGGATAAGACAGGCGGCGATATCAACCAGTTCTTCGCCGTGGTACAGGCATTCATCGGCCAGCTCATGCAGCAGCCCGAGATTCAGGTTGCCTATACCACCTTCAACCCCACCTTCCCCCAGTACATGCTCGACATCGACGCAGCCAAGTGTAAGCAGGCCGGTATCAGCCCGCAGACGATTCTCTCGACTCTCCAGGGCTACTATGGCGGTATGTACGTGTCCAACTTCAACCGTTTCGGTAAGATCTACCGCGTGATGATGCAGGCCAACCCCGAAGCACGTATCAGCCCCGAGACACTCAAGAACGTGAAGGTGCGCAACGGTGCCGAAATGGCTCCCATCGACAACTATGTGCAGCTTACCCGCGTATATGGCCCTGACTTGTTGAACCGCTTCAACCTCTTCAACATGATCTCGCTCAACGTATCGCCCAAGGAAGGTTATTCTACCGGCGACGCCATCGGTGCCATCGAACGTGTGGCCGAGCAGTCTCTCCCCCAGGGCTTCGGCTATGAATACGCCGGTATGACCCGTGAGGAAGCAGGCACGTCGAGCGGCAACTCCACAGCTGTCATCTTCGGTCTCTGTCTGCTCTTCGTTTACCTCCTGCTCTCCGCACAGTACGAAAGCTACATCCTCCCCTGGGCCGTGATCCTCTCTATCCCCTTCGGCCTCATGGGTGCCTTCATCTTTGCCAATATCTTCGGTATCGACAACAACATCTACCTGCAGATCGCCCTCATCATGCTTATCGGTCTTCTGGCCAAGAATGCCATCCTTATCGTCGAGTTTGCGCTCGACCGCCGCAAGACCGGCATGAGCGTGCTCAACTCAGCCATCGCCGGTGCGGCAGCGCGTCTGCGACCGATCCTCATGACCTCGCTCGCCATGGTCATCGGTCTTCTCCCGATGATGCTCTCGTCAGGCGTAGGTGCCAACGGCAACCGTGCCCTCGGTACAGGTTCCGTAGGCGGTATGCTCATCGGTATGATACTCCAGATATTCTTCGTGCCGGCGCTCTTCTGCGTCTTCCAGCTCATCCAGGAGAAGATTTCTCCCATCAAGTGGCAGAAAGAGGAAGAAGGCGGCACTATTGAGAAAGAAATCGTACAATACGCACCCCAAGATCACTCAAAATGAACAAAATCTTTTCAGCAGTTGTAATCGGCGCCCTCTCGATGGGCGCCACCAGCTGCCACATTTATAAAAATTACGAGACTCCGACCGATACCCCCATCACAGCCGACTATGCCGAGGCTATGAAGCAGGAAATCGATTCGACCGCTCTCGGTAATCTCGACTGGCGTCAGGTATACACCGATCCCGTGCTCGCCGATCTCATCGCCCGCGCTCTTGAGGTCAACAAAGACTACCGCAACGCCCAGCTCAACGTAGAAGCTGCCCAGGCTCAGCTCCTCGGTGCCAAGCTCTCATATCTCCCCTCGCTTGCCCTCGCGCCCAACGGCGCCGGAGCAAAGTATGCCTCCAACTCGTTCTCCTGGACATACCAGCTCCCGCTCCAGGCTTCGTGGGAAGTAGATATTTTCGGCAAACTTCTCAATGCCAAGCGTGGTGCCAAGGCCCAGCTCCTGCAGAGCGAGGCCTATCGCCAGGCCGTGCGCTCGCAGATCATCTCTGCCGTTGCCTCCACATATTATTCGCTCGTGGCTATCCACTCGCAGCTCACCCTCTCACGCAACACATCCGAACTGTGGGGACAGACCGTGCAGACGATGCGTGACCTCAAGGAAGCCGGGGCGGTCACAGAGGCTGCCGTGGTACAGAGTGAGGCCAATTACTACAGCATCCTCGCCTCGATCACCGACCTTGAATCGTCAGTCGACCGTCTCAACAACACCATGAGCCTCCTGCTCAACACATGGCCCCAGGAATGGAGCATCAACCCCCAGGCCACTATCTCGCTGCCCACTCAGGTAAGCGGTGGCGTGCAGATGTCGTTGCTTGCTCATCGTCCCGACGTGCAGGCGGCCGAGCAGTCGCTCGCCGTGGCTTACTATGCTACCAACTCGGCACGCGCAGCTTTCTATCCCGGCCTGATGATCACAGCCAACGGCGGTTTCACGAACCTCCTCGGCTCGTTTATCTCCAATCCGGGCGACTGGTTTATCCAGCTCGCAGGCTCGCTCACAGCGCCCCTCTTCTCGCGTGGCCGCAACATAGCGACACTCAAGGCAGCCAAGGCTCAGCAGCAGCAGGCCCTCAACAACTTCGAGTATTCGCTCCTCAGCGCTGCCTCCGAAGTGAGTGACGCCCTCACCGTCTATGAGAAGAGCATCGAGAAAGCATCTCAGCTTGACCTCCAGGTAGCCGATCTCACAAAAGCTGTCGATTACACACAGGACCTGCTCCTCTACTCGACAGGCTCCACCAACTACCTCGAGGTGCTCACCGCACAGCAGAGCCTCCTCTCAGCCCAGATCTCAAGAATCTCTTGCGAACTGGCACGACAGAACGCAGTAATCAATCTCTATCAGGCCCTCGGCGGAGGTCGCTGATACCCTCAATCTTACTCACCATGATCAGCCCATCAGCACACATCGACCCCTCGGCCAAGATCGGCTCAGGTGTCACCATCCATCCTTTCGCCTTCATCGACAAAAATGTCGTGATCGGCGACAACTGCGTCATCATGCCCTATGCCTCCATCATGGAAGGCACCACACTTGGCGCCAACAATAAAGTGTATCAAGGAGCCGTCGTAGGCGCCGATCCGCAGGACTTCCGCTGGAATGGCGCGGCCTCCCGCTGCACCATCGGCAATAATGTCACTATCCGCGAGCATGTCATCATAAATCGCGGGTTCGTGGCCGCTGAGGGTACCGTGGTGGAAGACGGCTGCTTCATCATGGCCAACAGCCATATCGGTCATGACAGCCATATCGAACATGGCTGTGTGCTCGGCAACGGCGTCACCATCGCAGGTGGCGTGCGCGTAGGCTATGGCTCGATACTCTCCTCGAATGCCATCCTCCATGAAGGTGTACACGTAGGCCCGCTCGCTCTCATCAAGGGCGGCTGCCGTATCAGCAGCAATGTGCCTCCATATACCATCATCGCTCACAATCCCTCGACTTACTACGGTGTCAACTCCTACATCCTTTCCAAGGCCGGAGTCGGTGACGATCAGATCGACGATATCGCCAAGGCATACCGTCACATCTATCAGTCGGGCACATCGCTCTTCAACGCTCTGCGCCGTATCGAATCCGATATCGACGCAAGCGAATACCGCGATGCTATCCTCGCTTTCGTGCGCGGCAATGAAATGCGCATCGTAGGAGAGCGAAACATGGATTAAAGAGATACTTTCATAGGATAAATAGTGTCTGAAAGACGGCTGTCGGCATCCCCGGCAGCCGTCTTTCTTACCGATTGATTATCACTTCGAAAGATCGTGGGCTGAGTAGTAGAGCGGGGGACGGAAGAGGCGCACCATGCCTATGGAGACAGCGGCCACGAGCACTATGGGCAGAAAGAGGCTGAAAGCCGACGACATCTCTGCCGTCAGGAATATAGCCATGAAAGGTGCGCGGATTGTACCTGACATCACCCCCGCCATACCGCAGAACGCAAATACCGATACCGGAAGCCCGGCGCCGAAAATCAGATTGGCCGCCGTAGCAAAGCAGATGCCGAGCATGCATCCCGCGAAAAGTGTGGGGGCGAAGTCACCGGCCACGCCGCCGCCGCAGTTGCTCGACGAGCAGGCCAGGGCTTTCAGGGCCACTATCCCTCCGGTGATGCCTACGAGCCACCAGCCCGACGAACCGGCTGTCGCAAAAGCACTGTCGGTCACGATGGCGAGATTGTCGCCGTTGAGCAGGTCGTGCATCACGCCGTAGCCTTCGCCGTACATCGCCGGGAAGATGAATATGATCGCACCTGCCACGAGGCCGCTGAGTACGTTTTTGAGCCAAGGATTGCGCATTGATGAGTAGAATCTGTCCATTCGGTGCATTATTACCGAATAATACATCGAATAAAGCCCTACGATGGCAGCGAATACCACAAGCCACACCAGCCACCCGGTATCAAATACCGGGATAGAGGAGTATGCCAGATCGACGGTGAATCCCGATAGGGCATAGGCTGTGAGAGCCGAGGCCACGCATGCGAGCAGCAGGGCGATGACGGAGACGGTGCTGATTTCGAGCCGCAGGACCTCCAGGGTAAAGAGCATCTCGCCCACGGGCGCCTTGAAGATGCCCGCGATACCCGCGCCCGCTCCCACTCCCACAAGTACCATGAGGAGGCGTCCGTCGATGCGGAAAAGCCGTCCTACATTACTTCCTATGGCCGCGCCCGTGCTTGCTATAGGGCCTTCCGAGCCGGCCGATCCGCCAAAACCCAGGGTGAGTGTGCTCGCTATCATGGCTGCATAGCAGCGAAATGACGGAAGATGATATTGCTGACGCCGGATATCGGCCGCTATCCGCCGCACGCCGTGTTGCAGGTCGGCTTTCACTATATAGCGCTGATATATGCCCGCAAGCACGATACCCACCACCGGCAACGCTATCAACGCATAGTTGAATCCATGTATATGCAGGGGCGAGGTAAGCCATACTGACACGCGTCCGATGCACCACTTGAGCAATGCCGCGCAAGCTCCTGTCACCACGCCTATGCCCAATGACAGTACAAAGAGCAGGGCCTGCGTGCTGGAGCGCCGGCGCAACTTCGTCACCGGCGATGATGTGGCCCGGGCGACGATACGGGATATATGTGATGAAAGCCGCATAAGTATAGTGTTAACCTACTTATGCGGCAAAAAGTTCGGGCAAGCGGCGGGGATTACTTCTCCACGGGCGCCGGATGCGGATAGTCGAGTGTATAATGCAGTCCGCGCGACTCCTTGCGTTCCTTGGCCTGACGCATGATCAGATAGCCTACATTGATGATATTGCGCAGCTCGCATATCTCGCGTGAGGCCTTCGAGCATTTGAAGAGGCGCTCCGTCTCCTCGTAGAGGATATCGAGGCGGTTCCAGGCACGGTCGAGCCGCAGATTGGAGCGCACGATACCCACGTATGTCCCCATGATCTGATTGACCTCGCGCAGGCTTTGGGTGATGAGCACCATTTCCTCGGGGTGCCGTGTGCCTTCATCATTCCAGTCGGGCACATCGGTGCGCAGAGCCAGCCCGTTGATTCGTTCGGATGCGTGACGGGCGGCCGCGTCGGCGTATACGACGGCCTCGATGAGCGAATTTGAGGCCAGGCGGTTGCCTCCGTGCAGGCCCGTGCATGAACATTCGCCCAGGGCATAGAGACGGTCGATGGACGACTGTCCGTCGAGGTCCACCTTGATGCCCCCGCACAGATAGTGGGCGGCAGGAGCCACAGGGATGTAGTCTTTTGTGATGTCGATGCCCAGGGAGAGGCATTTCTGATATATGTTGGGGAAGTGTTTCTTGGTCTCCTCGGGGTCCTTGTGGGTCACATCGAGGTACACGTGGTCGTCGCCGTAGAGTTTCATCTCAGAGTCGATGGCCCTGGCCACGATATCGCGCGGGGCGAGTGACAGGCGCGGGTCATACTTGTGCATGAATTCCTCGCCCTTGAGATTGCGGAGCACGGCGCCATAGCCGCGCATTGCCTCGGTGATGAGGAATGATGGGCGGTCGCCCGGATGGAAGAGTGCCGTGGGGTGAAATTGTATGAATTCCATATCCTGCACGGTGCCCTTGGCTCGGTATACCATGGCGATGCCGTCGCCTGTAGCCACGAGCGGATTTGTAGTGGTCTGGTACACGGCGCCTACACCGCCGGTGGCCATTACGGTGATTTTCGACAGGAATTTATCCACATTTCCGGTGGCCTCATCGAGCACGTATGCCCCGTAGCAAGTGATGTCGGGGGTGCGTCGGGTCACGATCTTGCCCAGATGATGCTGGGTGATGATCTCGATGGCGAAATGATTTTCGAAAATGTCGATGTTGGGATTGGCACGCACGGCCTCGATAAGGCTCTGCTGGATTTCGAAGCCGGTATTGTCGGCATGATGGAGGATGCGGAATTCCGAGTGGCCACCCTCGCGGTGCAGGTCAAAGCGGCCGTCTTCGCGCTTATCGAAATCGACGCCCCAGTTTATGAGAGCCTTTATCTGCTCGGGGGCACCCTTTACCACTTTTTCGACGGCCGCCGGGTCGCTGAGCCAGTCGCCGGCTACCATTGTATCGTGAATATGCTTGTCGAAATCGTCGACTTCGAGATTGGTGACAGAGGCTACGCCGCCTTGAGCGAGTGCGGTATTTGCCTCGTCGAGGGTAGTCTTGCATACCAGCGCTACCCGTCCTTTACGCGCTACCTTGAGCGCGAAACTCATCCCGGCTATACCCGAGCCGATGACGAGATAATCATATTCGTAAGTCATGCCGTTACGTAATTTTTGGCAAAAATACGTTTTTTTGCGCAGGAGGCAAAGAGAAATTTCAATTTTTCAAAAATCAATCAATCTCCTCGTATATGGTAGGGTCGGAGATACCGGCCTCGCGGAAGGCGTCGCGGCGTTCGGTGCATGTGCCGCAGCGTCCGCAGTGTTTTTCGCCGCCCTTGTAGCATGAGTAGGTATGCGCGTAGTCGATGCCCAGCTCTGCGCCGCGTCGAGCTATGTCGGTCTTGGTGAGCGAGGTGTACGGACATATCAGTGTTATGCGGTCGTAGGTGCCTTCACATATTGCGTGCGACATGGCATCGACAAAGGCGCCGCGGCAGTCGGGATATATCGCGTGATCGCCGCCATGATTGGCCATCATGAGATGCCGTAGGCCGCGGCTTTCAGCAAGGCCGGCGGCCACGGAGAGCATTATGCCGTTGCGGAATGGCACCACTGTCGAACGCATATTCTCGTCGTCGTAATTGCCCTCGGGTATGGCGTCGGCGCCGGAGAGCAGCGAGCTGTCGAAGAGCTGTCCTATGAAGGGCATATCAACCTCCACAAGCTCTATGCCGAGCTTACGACAGTTGTAACGTGCGCATTCGATTTCGCGGGCATTGTGGTTTGAACCGTAGTTGAATGTCACGGCCAGGGCGATGCGGTCGGCGCAGTCGTAGAGCAGGGTGGTGGAGTCCATCCCGCCGGAGAGTATGATGAGCGAATCTTTCATTGTGCGGGAAATGATGCGAGAAGGCGTGCGCGCACCATATCCTGGTGCTCGGCATCGCCGTAGTTGGCGAAGGGATAGATTGAAATGCCGCCGCGGGGTGTGAAGATACCGCGTACTTCGAGGTAGCGGGGATTCATGAGGCGCACGAGGTCTTTCATGATGATGTTCACGCAGTCCTCATGGAAGTCGCCGTGGTTGCGGAAACTGAAGAGATAGAGTTTGAGGCTCTTGCTCTCCACCATATCTTCGCGCGGTATGTAGTTGATAATGATTTTTGCAAAATCAGGCTGGCCGGTCTTGGGGCAGAGAGATGTGAATTCCGGGCAGTCGAATGTGACGAGATATTCGTTCTCCGGATGCTTGTTTTTGAAAGTCTCGAGGATTTCGGGGGCATAGTGATCGGGGTATTTCACACCCTGATTGCCAAGGAGGGAGCATGAGGCTACTTCTTCGGGAGTACGCATATTGAGAGATTATTGAGGTGTTAAACGAAAAAAGGGTAAGCTTACTACATCGCACCGCTACAACCTGATACCCTTGCTTCGGTCAAGACCTG
>CANSGE010000072.1 GCA_947646295.1 uncultured Bacteroidales bacterium | reverse complement strand
CCTTCAGGAAGATTGTCGAGTATCTCCTCGTTGTCGATACGGAGTTTGATATTGAAATCGTCGAGGAGGAATTTGACGAAGGGCGGTCCCGGGTGATCAAAGCCGCGGGAGTGCACATCGTTGACGCGGTCGACCTGCAGCCAGTGCAGGACGCGTGCCACGAGTTTTTCGTGCCCCTTGAGGCGGGGGACCATTTCTATAACATCGTCGACATCGAGTACCGTACGTTTGACGGGTTTGGGAGATATATTATCCATTTCGGTCATAACAATCGTAGTTAAACATGCAAAGTTAATACTTTTATTTGGAAATTTCGGGAGAAGGTATTATTTTTGCGGGGTGAAGTACAGCGCAATGTATTTCATGACAAGCTATCAATACTTTTTATACATTTAAGAATTATGACTTACCGCTTTGATTTCGATATGAATTCCCATCGGGAACACCGACGGCGGTAGAGTTGTGCATTTCCCCAATCTTTGAAGCTCAACCGCAACCTGGCACACCGGTGTCGGCACGGATTGTATCGTGCCGGTGCGTGCCCGGGAGCCGACGGCGCGTACATTGACATGCTGCACAACGTATTTTCTGTTTTTAACAACATTTACAAACCAGTTAATTCTTATAATGTATGAAGTCAAAAATTTCAATAGATAAACTTTTACTCTCTCCATATGATCATTCCTCGAAGCTGGCACATGTATATCCGGGCTTCGAACTCTTCACCGGGCGCCGCGATTTCATCCGCTTCGGCAAGCAGAAGCGTCTGGCAGTGGCATGCTCGTTGTCGCGTGACGATGATGAGCGCACGGAGAGCGCTACGTTGCGTTTCACGATCCGCCGTGTTTCCGACGGCTACATCGCCGGCTCGCGCGATGTGTCGGTGATATTCAATTGCGGTGAGTCGCTCGTGCCTTTGCGGGCTGATATTTTTCTGCCGGCGGCCGCTGTGGACGGTCTGGCCGACTATGAGGTGACGGCCGCCCGTGCCGGGAATGACGACGAAGTACTCTGCTCGGCCCCGATCCGCTTTTTTGCCAACGGACTGATGCCCGGCCGATTCTATACCCTGCGCCGGGCGTATGTGGCTGTGGATGGTATCGACAGCCGGCTATGCACCTATGATGCCGCCATCCATGACGATGTGAAGGTTGAGATGGTATTCGACATCGAGGAGAATCCGGATGTTCCGCAGGGGATTTATCCTGAATTGTACACACGGCTGCATCTGCCCGACGGCCGCATGATAGAGAGCCGGGCCGACGTGCGCGAGATATTCTGCAGCGCGAAGCAGGTGCGCATAGAGGTGCCTGCCGACGCGTCGGGAGCTGTATATGCCGAGCTTTGTTGCTTCGGCTATCCTGTGATGTGCGCCCTCAGTCACGGCTTAGGCCCCGATATGGAGGGTGAGATAGATGAAGAGCTGTGCCGGCGCATACTTGACTACGATGCCGACATGGGGCTGCGTAAGGTGGTAGGGTTCTATGACGTGCGGGAGGCCGATGCGCGACGCCGCAATTCGGGCGCCGATGCCCGCGCGCGGCTCGACCGCATGGTGGGCCTCGATGACGTAAAAGCACATATCGACGGTTATATGAAGCTGACGCGTTTCAATCAGCTTCGTGCCAAGGCCGGACTGAAAACCTGCACTGCTCCCCTGCACTCACTCTTCATCGGCCCGGTAGGTACGGGCAAGACTACGGTGGCGTCGATCATGGGTGAGTTGCTCCACGAAGCCGGGGTGCTTTCCAAAGGTCATGTGGTGGTGCGGGAGCGCTCGACGTTGCTTGGACAATTCTATAACTCGGAGGCTGAGAAAACACTCCAGGCGCTCGAAGAGGCCCAGGGCGGGATACTCTTCATTGACGAGGCTTACCAGCTGTACCAACCGGAGGATCCGCGCGACCCGGGCCGATTTGTGCTGGAGGCTCTCATGACGGCGCTCGCCGATGAATCGAAACGCGACTGGATGCTCATTCTGGCGGGCTATCCCGAGCCTACAAAACGGCTTCTCGAAGTCAATCCCGGCCTGCGGTCGCGTATCCCTGAGACCAATTTTTACAATTTCGAGAGCTACTCGGCGGAGGAACTCGTGGAGATGGCAGGCAGATATTTCAAATACAATGATTTCGAGCTGACTCCGGAGGCTCATGCGGCGCTCGACAGGCTGCTGCGCACGGAGCTTGCCGCGGCGGGTGATGATTTCGGCAACGGGCGTCATGTGTCCAATCTGATATCGACGCGCATACTGCCGTCGATGGCCGGGCGTATCTCCGCGATGAGCGCGCCCACGGGCGCCGACCTGCGGCTTGTCACCGAGGCCGATATCCCTCAGCCTATAGTAAAAAATTGCCCCCGCTCACGCCGTATAGGATACGTAGCGTAAGCGGAGGCATGCAGAAGCCCTATGGGGGCTTTTTTACGTTATTTCACAAGTACGCGGCGGGCGTAATCGTCGACAGCCACGATATAGAGGCCGTTGGCTACGCTGAGCGAGCAAGAGCCTGCTTTCATGCTTGTATCGCAGACGGTGGTGCCGTCGAGCGCGTATACAGTCACATGGATGTCTTCGCTTGCCTCGATGAAGATGCGTCCATCGCGTGCGAAAGCATCCCACTTGTGATAGTCTTCGGTGATATCGGCACAGCCCGAAGTGTATGCTGTTGCTTCGATATCGTCGATCATGAAGCGTTTGCCGGCGGTCTGGCGTATGCGCATACGGGCACTTCCGGTGGTATTGACGGTGAAGGTCTGCTCGGTATAGGTCGTGGAGGTGATTTCGGCCGATCCGGCAGATTTCCAAGTCTGTCCGCCGTCTACGGAGTATTCCAGTTCATATTTGGCGTCGGCATCGGTGCCGTAGAGGGCTGTCCAGAGAGTGACGATGCCAAGGCCGGTATCGACATCCTCATCCATGGCTATCTGTGAGGAGGCCGACTTGCCCATACGCACGGCGTAGGTGCTGCCGTCGTGGGTCTTGTCGCCTTTCCACATGCCGGCGTCGTCAAACTGCCAGAGGCACATTTTGCCTTCGTAGCTGTGCGAATCATATTTGCCGAGACCTTCCTTCTCGAAATCTTCGGTAAATGCAGCTCCGGGCTTGGAGAACACAGCCTCAAACTCGGCATCGTCATTGAAGTATTCGCCGCAGGTAGCGGTGATCTCGGTGACGAATCGTCCGGGAGTGTCGGAGAGCGCGCGGAGGTACATGCGGTCTTCCTCGGGATCGAGGTTCATGGATGTGGTCCAGGATGCCTTGTCGGTGGATATCTGGAAGGGGGCCTTGACGCTGACGTTGACGGGCGAAGAGATGTTTTCGATCTCCACGATCAGCTCAGCCTCGGGAGTAGCCTCGCCGGCGAGAGCGTAGAGTGTAGGCCCGGCATCGTAGAGGAACGCCACATATGGCTGCGGGGCGGCAGTGGTGACATGCACGGGGTCGGACTTGAGATTCTGCGAGGATACGGTGTAGACGTACTCCGTAGACGGCTCGAGGCCCGAAACCACATATGAGCGACCCAGAGCGCTTACCTGACGGGGGTAGCCTTCGATAGATGCACCTCCGGTGGTGACATCGAGGGTATAGCAGCCTGCCTCGTCGGCATCACCTATGTATGTCCAGGTGGCTACGAACGCCGCGGAGCTGACCGATGATACCGGCCCGGCCGGGAGGGTCGAAATGGTGGAGGCTGTGAGATTGAGCACAGACCGGAGCGATCCGCTTGTGATAGTGACCGAAGCGGAGCTTTCGCCCATGGTGAGTCCGGTGTATGTCACTCCGATGGTGGCACCGGCCATGGCAGCTGAGGCGCTGAGTGTGGTCCGGGAGAGAATGAAGTCGGATGATGAGCTTGTGAGGGTGAGGTCGGATGTGAGGTTTTCGCCCTGCACTTTGAATTGACCTTCGAGAGCGACTCCTTGCACGGTGCGGCCAAGATCGAGAGTCGAGCCGTTGGCCGGCAGTACAATGGCAGGCTCTGTGGATGCTTCGAGAGTCCACTTCGAGGTCTTCTTGTCGCCCCAGATGTATTCAGCAAGTTCGGGGTGGTCAATGAAGGGGTTGCGGTTTTTTTGGCGGGCGTAGACAGCCTCGTTGCGGTCGATTTCTTTTTGGCTGACGGGGTCATTGCGGTGCCATTTGAGCATCATTTCCACAGTCCAGGAGCTGAGCGCGGGGTAGGAATTTCCGGCCAGGTTGGGGCTGCTCCATGAGGCGACCTTGTCGTTGTAGGCCGCCATCATATAGAAATATGTACGTGCGAAGTCGCCCTTGTATTGGTCGTCAGGCTCGAATACGGTGCCGGTGTAGCCGGGATATGTGGATGTGCCCCTGCGGCCGAGAGCTTGTACGGAGCCATTGTTGGGTTCGCGTTCGCCGCCGGCGCATTCGCCGTAGGGGTAGTTGCTGCGCTGGCCGTTCACTTTTCCGTCAGTGGGATATACGTGGAATGCGTCGCTGTTCATTGGCGATTTGTTGTTGAACCAGCTTTTGGGCATGGAGTGCTCGCGGTTGACGCAGTCGCCGATGAGTTTGTAATTGCCACATTTCTTGAAGCTTGTCGACCAAGCTTTAGTGGTATACATGTCCCAGAGGGTACCGTCGGGGCGCACATCGGATGTCTTGTACACGTCCCATAGACCGTCGTAGGAAACGGTGGTGTGCGGGCCCACCTTTGAGCAAAGCGCAGATAGCAATGCTGCTCCGCTCTTATTTTCGCAGGATGAATAGTATCCGGCCGGCTCGGCGGCTTCAGCAGTCACCGTACACGCAGCCAATGCGAAAAATGCTGAAAGTTTTTCAAAGATATTCATTTTTTACAACCACTAAATATTTTTAGGGGATGCAAAGATACAGCAGAGTGGCGAAAAGTGCAAATAAAAATTTCGCTGTGGCAAAAAACGCACCACTGATGCTATGGACAGCGCTCTCTCAAGCCAGACAGATGACCAGCAGCTGTGCTATGACCACGCGGGCAAACATCGAGAGGGGATAGGTGGTGGCATAAGCTACCGGAGCGTCGTCGCCGCGGGTTATTTCGTTGGCGTAGGAGAGTGCCATCGGGTTGGCCATAGCGCCGCTGACCATGCCTGCGGCGGAGCCGAAGTCGAGTCGCCAGCAACGCATGGCGAGGATAGTCATCACGAGCGAGGGGAGCAGTGTGATGATGAATCCGGCGGCTATCCAGAGCAGGCCGTCGGCGCGCATGATGGTCTCGATGAATTTGGCGCCGGCCTCCAGGCCAAGGCAAGCCAGGAAGAATGACAGGCCTATGCCGCGGAGCATGAGGTTGGCGCTCCGTGTGGTATAGGTGACCATGTGGAATTGCGGGCCGAAGCGCCCGACGAGTATGCCCACTACTATCGGGCCGCCTGCCAGACCAAGCTTGATGGGCACGGATATGCCGGGAATGGAGATGGGAATGGAGCCGACGATGAGTGACAGTACCATGCCGATGAATATTGCCGCGAGATTGGGGTCCTTGAGGTCGATGACGGAGTTGCCTACGAGATTGCCGACTTTCTTGATTGCGTCGGCCTCGCCTACGATGGTGAGGCGGTCGCCGAGCTGGAGTATGAGGTTGGGGGTGGCCAGGAGGCGTATGCCGGAGCGGGTGACGCGGGATATATTTACGGCGTAGTGTTTGCGCAGCTTCAGGGAGCCGAGGCGGCGGCCGTTGAGCTGTGGCTTGCTGATGGTGATCGTGCGGGAAATGAGGTTTTTGTCGAGCTTATCCCAGTCGATGTTGGGTTGATTCCAGTCGCGGGAGCTTTTTTCGCCGAAGAGCAGGGTGAGTCGCGGGAGGTCCTCCTCGTTGGTGATGACGAGTATGCGGTCGTCGGCGCAGAGCTTGTCGTCGGGACCGGGGATGGAAACTTCGTCGTGGTGCCAGATGCGTGATACCACGAAGCGTGCGTCGAGCAGCGGATTGATCTGGCGCAATGTGAGGCCGACGATGCCGGGATTGCGCACGATGAACTCCGCCACGTAGGTGTGGTCGGCGTCGGGCTGCGGGCGCGGCTCGAAGTCGGCCGGGCGAGCCAGGAATTTTTTGACGGCGATGAAAGCCAGTATCACACCAACGACGCCGAGGGGGTAGGTGACAGCGCAGCTGAGCGCAGCACCCTCGGCGGGCAAGCCGAGCTGATTGAGAGCCTGCTGGGCGGCACCCAGCGAGGGGGTGTTGGTGGTGGCGCCGCTGATGATGCCCACCATGTCGGTGATGGGTATGTGCATCAGGTAGCTCAGTGCGATGGCTGTGGCTGTGCCGCCGAGCACGAGGGCGAGGCCCATCATGTTGAGGCGGATGCCGCCGCTGCGGAAGGAGCTGAAGAAGCCCGGGCCGACTTTCAGACCCAGCTCGTAGACGAAGAGCATCAGGCCGAAGTCTTCGGCGTATTTGATGGAGAGACCGCAGTGTCCGGCGAGGATGCCTGTGAAAAAGACGAAGGTCACGCCGAGCGATACGCCGCAGATGCGGAGCTTGCCGAGACCGAGTCCCACGGCGATGATCACCGAGATGACGCACACGGCCTGCAAGGGCGATTGTTCGAGGAATAGACTTTCAAACCAATTCATGCGGCAAAATTACGACTTTTCGGCAAGAAATACGCATATATCATTCAATTTTTAGTTTTCAACCGGTGCGGTATGAAAAAAGCCTCGTGCGCATTGAGTGACGCACGAGGCTTGTGTATGGAGTCGGGAGTTACGGTCAGAAGGGGAAGTTCATGCCGAAGTTGAATGAAGCGTTGGAGCTCAGGGGCACCCACTGCTTGGTTACTTTGCCGAGGGTGTGGTCCATGCCTAAGAACAGGCCGAAGCCGGTGTTGTGATAGTTGAGCATCCAGCCGAAAGATGTACCGAAAGAACCTACTGCAACGTTGGCATCGGCGGAGAAGCATTTGACGGGATTGACGTTGGCCGAAAGGCGTATCTCGCTCCATGAGTAGCGGCCTTGTATGCGGGTGGTGCTGAGGAGGCCGAAGTGGAGTTTGCGGTAGTAGGGCAGTGTGTAGTCGACGCCTACGTTGAGAGTGGCGCCGAGACCGTATGTGCGGCTGCCGATGTTGCCGTTGTCGGTGAGCTGGTAGAGGTCATCGAGGTTGTCGCGGAGTCGCTTCCATTCGTTTGAGAATGAGTTGGCTGCGTCATCGTTGGCATTGAATGTGTATGCGTCGGTGTTGACGGTGCGTGTGCCGTTGGTGGATGCGTACCAGGTGTTGCTGTAGTTGATGAAGCCGAGGTCAAGAGCGGCAAGAGAGAATGCGAAGTCGCGCCACTTGTATTCGGCACCGAGGTCGATGGCCATACCGAAGCCGTTGGGGCCGATGTTGCCGTCGCCGTCGAGGTTCATGCCCGAGACGTAGGGCTGCCCTTGCTTGTTGAGCTTGTGCTCGTATTGGAATCCACCGACGTTGGCGTAAATATCGGCGTTTGTCTCACCGATCCAGGCGTCTTCGCCGAGTGTGAGGTGCGCTTCGTTGAAATGAGCATCGACGTTAGCGACACCGACGAGGAATTTGAGTGCTACACCGGCACGGAGCCCCGGGACGGGAGTGATGTCGCGGGAGTGGCCGAGGGCGATTTCAGCGTATCCGCGGCCTGATGCCATAAGGTTCTCGATGTCGTAGCGTTGGTTGCTCACGCCTTCCTTGGCCAGAGAGAAGAATGATTTCGGCAGTGAAGCGGCCACGCTTGCGCGAGCGTTGATAGAGATGGTGTTGTATCCGCCCCATGCGCGCCAACCGGCTGAGAGGATGTTGACTTTGATGTCGGATCCGATGCGGTTTTTGTCGCTGAATTTGTCCATGACTTCAGCGGCGCTTATGCCGGGATTGGTGAAGAGTACGGTGCGTCCGTCGAGGCTATAGAGGACGTTTGAGAGGTGGAGATTGCCCCGGACGGCCACGTCAAGATTGCCCAGGGCGGGCATTGAGACGAAGTTGCGTTCGTTGCCGAAGGCGGGGTTCATCTGATAGCGGTAGTTGTAATTGTCGAGGAAGTATCCTGATGCGGTATTCTGAGCCACAG
Source organism: uncultured Bacteroidales bacterium (assembly GCA_947646295.1). Taxonomy (GTDB): domain Bacteria; phylum Bacteroidota; class Bacteroidia; order Bacteroidales; family Muribaculaceae; genus CAG-873. The sequence continues at coordinate 2,750 of CANSGE010000072.1, read as the reverse complement.
CGCATGCGCCCGAAGCCAACATGCCTGCAAGAAATAGAGTTTTGATATTTAGTTTCATAGCGGAGAAGGCTTAGAGTTCTTTTTCGTAATAACCAGTCACGCGAGCGCGTACATTGTCAAGTGTGATTGTCTGCGAGGGGGTAAGTGTCTTGCCGGATTCGTCGGGGTTGATGCGTGCCTCGAAGGTGATGCCGTCGAGGTGTGTGACGGTGCCGGTCATTTCGATGACGATTTCGTGGTCGACGGCGTTGGCGGGGAGTGTATTGGAGGAAATCTGAACGCCGGTGATACGGTGGCCGTCCTTGTCGATGGGCCAGGCGGTGAGCACGGCGTCGATGGGACAGTTGTTGGTAGCGGTGGCTGATAAGGAGAGCTTGGTGATGGTGATAGCATCGACATCTTCGTCGTTCCAGCCGTCCCGGGTGTCGGTGTAGACGATCATCGAGCCGTCTTTGAGCGCGAGGGGCGCGAGGAGCTCATAGCGTCCGTCGACGCCTGCGATAGAGCGGCCGAGTGCGAAATCGGTCACGGGTGATGTGGGGATGCAGGGATCGTCGAGCGCGATACCTATCTGAGAGGGCAGGCCTTTGACAGCGGCTCCGGAGGGGACGCCAAGGAGGTCGCCGAGAGTGGAGAATTTGACGAAGTGGAGTGAAGACTCATAGTCGTCGGGCACGGTGAGGCCCGCTTCATCGGGCGCGAGCACGAAATTGTAGGGGCCGGTGATGCCGTGATCGTGTCCGATGGTGAATGTTCCGGCATCGGGTGTGAATGTATAGGCGGGGCCTTCGGAGCGGATGGCCGACAGGGTGAGGCCGGTGCGGTAGCTGAGGGCGTCGCCGGCTACGGGATTGTTGAGCTGCAGGTAAATCTGGGGGTTGGCGAGGTTGAGCACGGTTTCATCGCCGGCGAGGAAATCGGGTATGTCGTCAAGGTTGACGGGGTCGATATCCATGCCTTTGAGCTTATAATTGATCACGCCGGTGAAGGCCTGCACCTCCATATCGTCGATGGTATATGACACGCGGAATTCGAGCTGTTCGGGCAGAGGTACGGGCTGGCCATTGACAAAGATGGGCTCGATGGTGAGCAGGCCGGACATCACGCGGAAGGCACCGTCGAATTTCATCGAATGATTGATGATGTGGCAGCCGTTGGCGGCGAAATCTATGGCTGAAGTTGTAAGAGATGCATCGGCCTCGCTGCCCACTACTTCCTGACGGGCAATGGTCCAGAGACCGTCTTCGGGGTTGTATGAACCGCCTTCGGTGACAGTGGCGTCGAGTCCGTAAGGCATCTGTATGACGAGATCGGTGAAGTACATGCGGTCGACTTTGCCATGGGCGTTGAGGGCATCGAGGTGTACTTTGAAGTCCATCGGAGTGACGCGGGCAGAGTAGAGCTCCACGATGGCCTCATCGATATTGTCGGATGAATAGGTGAAGTCATTTCCCATCTCGACGATGCGGTAGGTGCACGAATAGTCGTCGGCTACTTCGCCGGCACGGGAGGGAGCAGATTCAGCTATCACCTGATCGAGAGTGCGGGTGGTAGGATTGAGGACAGGAGCTTCGGCTGTGACTTTTTCGACGAAAATGTCATCGGAATGGAAGTCGCCGGTCTCGGAAAGAGCATAGAATTCCTTTCCATCGATAGTCATGACCTTGATTTTGCTGTCTTCGTCGATGGAGATGATGTCGGATAGGGTGATGGGATCAATGTTGACGGGCAAGACGAGGTCGTTGACCGAGATGCGTGTGGTGGTGTCGATGTCTGACAAATCGTAGTTGTCGTCGACGCATCCGCCCAGTCCGATAAGAACGGAAACCGCAGCGGCATAGCACATGATTTGTTTCTTCATAGATTTTATTGAGTGGTTTGATTGGTTTTGAAAACAAGCTCTAAGTAAGGTGAATCATTTTGGAGGAACGTTGAGGGAATCATCCAAAAGGAATAGTGAGATCGAGTGGTGAGAATGATTTCATCCGCGCAAATTTAAGAATTATTTTGCAATTGTTTGCAAAAATTCACGCAATTTTTTTCGAATTATTTTCGGATAAGGCACGAGAAAATCCGGTCAAAACAAGGTGCCGTTTGCTCAGGTGCGCGTGATTTCGTAATTTTACACAAAATAAGAAGAAAAGATATGGTATCTGTAGACGGACTTACTGTGGAATTCGGGGGCACGACCCTCTTCAAGGATGTATCGTTTGTAATCAATCCAAAGGACCGCATAGCGCTCATGGGTAAAAATGGCGCCGGCAAAAGCACGCTGCTGAAGATTTTGGCCGGCGTGCGCAACCCGACCCGCGGCTCGGTATCGGTGCCGCGTGACTGTACAGTGTGCTACCTGCCCCAGCATATGCTCACCGACGACTGCCGGACGGTATTCGAGGAGGCATCGCAGGCTTTCGCGCATCTGCGCAGCATGGAGGCTGAGATCGATGCCATGAATGCCGAACTGGCCTCGCGTACCGACTACGAGAGTGATTCGTACATGGCCTTGATTGAAAAGGTGACGACGGCCAGCGAAAAGTTTTATGCAATAGATATGACTCACTTCGAGGAGGACGTGGAGAAGGCTCTGCTGGGCCTGGGGTTTGAGCGCAGCGACTTCGGGCGCCCGACATCGGAGTTCTCCGGAGGATGGCGCATGCGTATCGAGTTGGCAAAGTTGCTGCTGCAGAACCCCGACGTGCTGCTGCTCGACGAGCCCACCAACCACCTCGACATAGAGTCGATAGGCTGGC